>JAGHBQ010000043.1 GCA_021160945.1 Thermoplasmata archaeon | reverse complement strand
TTTGCATTCTATGAGCATACTCCTCTTAACTCCTTAAAAGATTAAAATTTTTTGAATCATCTATAGATAGTTACGCATCTTGAGTACATCATTTATGATGAGCACATCCACCAGCTCCTTAAGATGGAGAAGGTTATCATTCTCGTAATATGGTGAATCGTTATCGGCCCAGAGGACCACCTTAAGTCCCAGAGCTCTGATTTATTTGAGAATGTTCGTGAATATTTGCATGGGAAATTGTTTCAGCACATCTATTGGAAGATTGATTGAATATAAGGAAAGTTCTTTAGCCAAATCTGGAATTTTGGGAATAATGTTTTCATCCTTTACAAGCAAACCCGTTTTCACCTTCTTATTTTCTCTCTCACTCTTCTGAGGCTTTCAATAAGAAATGATGATATCATAATTCTATTTTCAATTTTGAACTCCTCAATAAGTCTCAGGGTCTTTTCAACTGCATCAATATCTTTTATCTCAACATTTATCAAGCTGTTATTAGGCATGCTTTCAAAAACTTCCCTGAGTGTGGGAATACTTTGCCCCATTCCTATATTGATGGACTTTATTTCTACTAAACTTGCATCCTTTATTCTTTTGCCGAATTAAAGATGTTTATGAGCTTATACCCGATATGGAGGGAGGGAGTTAATAAAAAATAACCATGTGGGGCACTCACCCTTGAAATATTGATCTCTTTCCTACTTCTTTTTTAGCACTCAAAGAAAGGAGGAAAAGTTAAAATAGGAATGGAGGTAATACCTTTCTAATGGATTTGAGAAGAACAGGGGTATACATAATTTCGCTGCTCATTCTCCTCGCCATCTTTGTCCCTGTGGGATACTCAGAAAAAATTGGAGGTATAAATATTGTAGCTTATACCACAAAGGGTGCATATCTGAGTAATGAGGAAGTCCAGATTAAATATTTTATTTATTTTGACAATGGAAGACCTGCATATGGGGGGAGAGGCTTCTGGGAATTGAGATACTTTTACAACAATACTCCAATAAGAAGAGGAAATTTCACCCTCCCTTCTGGTGTGATAGGCATACTTCCACAGGTTTATGGATTAGACACCAACCGGTATTCACTTACCATAACTTATACTGTGGAAAATTTAACGCTCTCTAAGAAGGTGAATTTTTTCATTGTGAATTACTCCCACTTTCACTATGCTCTCTATTTAAATCCAATGCCTGGAAATTATATCCAGGTGATTATAAACGATGATGTGGAGTATCTTGTGAGTGGCATTTATTTAAACATTCCTTTACCAAAATTGCCTGTGGAATTTATCTCTCTCTATTCGGATGGCAGAGAAATAGAAAACATCTCCCAGCCTCTTCAGCTTGATGAATATGGTAAGGGATCCTATTATCTCAGGTTGCCCGAGAATATTACCAAAGTAACAATCTTTGTAAGTGTTGCCCACAGGGTAATGAATATGTCTTACACTCCAAAACCTTCTATGAATTTCTATTTTTCTGAGGTTGAGGAACCTCTTCTTTCGGGAGGTTTTCTCAACCTTTCGGTGAGTAGTGTTAAAGAATTTAATGAGGAGCTTTACTACCATTTTGAGATAAGAGATGCTCAAAATAATTTACTCTACTATACTTGGGGAAATAGTAGTGGGATAAATTACAGAATATCTCCCAATTACAATGGAATTCTGAAAATTCACTGCGATATATACAACAATACCACAAGGGTATATTCTCTTGAATCATTCTACTCTGTGAGATATGCAAACCTTAATATTTATTTTGACAGAGAAAATTATGCCCCAAATTCCACCTTTCATGTCTTTGTAGATTTCAAGAGTTATGTGATAAGGAATGCAACATTTATTTACGATGTGATGGCCAATTTCGGCTCTGGATATATTACCCTATTTACAAGAGTGTCGCAGGAAAGAGAGCTGAAGGTGAAGGTTCCTGAGGATGCTCCCTCCAGCTACAGGATTGAGGTTTATGCGGTTTCTTCCAATTTTTCTTACTTTTCTAGTGAAGAAATAGATCTTGTTAGAGAGGTTTCTCTTCAATTAGAACTTCTAACCAAATCTAGTTATGTTACCAATGTATATGCCCCAGGACAGGTTATTGAAATAAGATATTCTCTAAGCAAATCGGTGGATGAGGGGCGTCTTCTCTATGGTATAGATGAGGACTTTTACAAAGAGTCTCAGGTTACTCTTCTCAGCAAGGAAAAAGAGGGGGTTGTGAGCATAAAGATACCTGAAAATGCGGCCACAGGAATTCATGAGATCCATTTTCTCTTGAAATATAAGGATGGGGAGGTAGAGAGAACTCTTCTCATAAATGTGGACGCAGAACCACCCTGGACATTTTATGATATCATTGGCATGCCTCTGGGATATTTCATTCTTATCCTGATATTTCTTGTAATCGTTATTCTTCTTATTTCTCTTCGCATCTCAGAGAAAAGGTTAAAAAAGATGAAAAATGCAGCGAGAGTTCTCCAAAAGAAGAACAAAAAAGAGTCTAAGGAGAAGGGGGAGAAGAGTTCATCTAGAGGAGAAGAACTCTCTTAATCTCTTAATCCCTTCTTGTAGATTCTCCATCGATGTTGCAAAGGATATGCGGAAGTGCATCTCTCCATTTTTTCCAAAGGACGAGCCAGGAGTAACAGCTACAAATTTCTCCTTCAGAATTCTCTCTGCCAGCTCCTTGGACGGGATGGGAAATTCGTAGCGTGGGAAGACATAGAATGTGGCCTTTGGTTTATTCACTCTTATTCTATCTATTTTGCTCAGTTCTTCATAAACGAAGTCTCTTCTTCTTCTAAATTCGGTAACCATTTTCTTTATGGATTCTTTTTCCTCCAGAGCCTTAAGGGCAGCATATTGAGCCATGCTTGGGGCGCAGGATATGGTATGTTGCTGGACTTTTGCAAGTTGTGGTATAAACTCAGATGGGGCAATAAGATATCCAATTCTCCATCCAGTCATCGCATGACTCTTGGAAAATCCGTTAACTATTATGGTATAGGGAAGTAAATCCTCAAATACTCCGGGAGATATATGCTCACCCTCATATATTATTTTTTCATATATCTCATCGCTTATTAGAGTGAGCCTGTTATCCACTACGATATCTCTTATTACTTTGAGATCTTCATATGTGAGAATTCCCCCTGTGGGGTTGGAGGGGGAATTAATCAGCAAAACCTTGCTTTTTCTGCTCACCTTTTCTTGAAGGTCCTCCAGATCTATTCTGAAATTCTTTTCCTCATCGAGTTTGTATTCCACATTTTTTCCTTGAGCGAAGTTTACCATCTCTGGATAGGATACCCATCCGGGATCGGGGATGAGAACCTCATCGCCTGGATTCACAAGGGAAGTTATGGCTATGAATATTGCCATTTTGGCAGGAGTTACCATAACATTCTCTGCGCTAATATTCACTTTGTTTTCCTCCCTGTATTTCTGGGCTATTTTTTCTCTAAGCTCGGGTATCCCAAGAGGGGGCGTATAATGGGTTTCCCCATCCTTCATGGCCCGATAGGCTGCTTCAATTACATTGCTAGGTGTTGTAAAATCCGGCTCACCAACAGCTAAGGAAATGACCTTATGACCTTCTTGCTGGAGCTTTGAAGCCAGCTCTACCAGGGCCAAAGTGCTGGATGGCCTCATACCTTTGACTCTCTCAGAGAAAGGCATGAATAGAGCATGGAGCTCTTCTATTTATCATTTTCCAAAATTTTACTGAAGAGTACAGATATTTTTTCGCTTATAAGAAGGCATGGTTATCACCACCTTGAGCGATGTGATTGGAGATGGAGAGAAATATACCCAAGAGAGATTCAGGAGGTGCTTTGCGAATGAATGCATCGCGAGGATTCTCTCCGATTTCAAGCCATAGAGATGCGAATTTTTTGTGCGATGCATCATCCATCCGCACTATCACATATGGCTTGTTTTCATCACTTTTGTGCCAGTCTCCGTGTATCAAGCTTCCAGAGTATCTTCTCATACCTGCATCTCTTTCTCCTTTTCTGCTCCTTCGGATTTGGCCTGCTTTTTAAAATCATCAGGTGGGATTTGAGAGCACAGATTTTTGATAAAAACCTCACATTTCTTCAGCAAAATTCTTATAAATTACTGTCTCATACTTCTCCTATGTTTGAGATTCTTTCAAAAATAGCCATAAGAGATATACCCGAAGATTATGGGCTACCTGCTATAAAGAATGCCAAGCCAATACCTCTTGAATCTGATAATTTTCATTCGCTTAAAGAGATTAATACCCTTAAAGTATGTTTTGTGGATGGGGGTAACAATCATATATTTCTCTCTCCGGGTCAGGCAGTTCATATGGTCCGCCTTTATTACTCCATATTTGAAAACTCCAGAAAAATCGAATTTGGAAGATATACATTCATTCTCGATACCCATTTAGTGGATGAGGGATATTTTGATGTTCGTATATTTGACGTAGATCATAGCGGAATCCTTCCGGAAAAAATGAAAATAGGGGTAGAGGAAATAGATGAAAGAGAGAAGATAAAGGGCATAGGTGCCTATGTTCGTAGAATGGGAGAATGGCTCCTTATGAGAAGAATTGTGGATAAATGTGATGTTTTAGTAAGAGATGGCTCCCTGCAAACAGGAGAGAAAAGGGAGTATGAATATTCAAGCAAGCTCTTTGAATCCTTGAGCTCTCAGATTCTGGTTGGATTTTCCAAAACTTGTTCTCTTCTTACCACCAAGGGATATTCTCTTGTAGCGGCGATCCATCATTTATCTCTAAAAAATAACATAAAGGCTCCATGGTACTATAATCCTGTGGCACGAAATATATCTACTATTAAGGGAGATATGTTTATGGTTAAACTGCATCCATTTAGCGAGTATGTCTTCCGGGCTGAAGTTTATCCAGAGCAAAGGGCGGAGATTGCTCTTGGCTCACTCGTACTCTACTCTAACGACCCCACCTTTATTGGATATCCCTATGGGCTCATAGATGCTGATGTAAATGCTAGGATAAGCGATGAGGAGGCAAAAATTTATAGAACCATGGTGTATAACTCGGCGGATGAATTTTCCCGTATGGAGGCAAATGCTATAAATGCCCATGATATTATAAGCGGGGTGAGATGATGGTAGGTCAGATAATTGGAGGAAGTTATGGAGAGATTTGGATAAGGCAGAAGAGCGATGAGAGAATAGAACTGGGAGATCTTTTGGTTGCAGATGATATTCTTCTCCAGGTCTACGATATGGAGTATGGAAGCCTCTTAGAGAAAGATGATCTTGCACGCATAAGCGGAATGCAGCTTGAAGGCTATGGAGCCACAGAAATCCATGAGAAGGATGTGAGAAACTATATTCTTGTAAAAGCAAAGCCCCTTTTCAATTTGAAGAGTAAAAGCATTCCCAAACATCTTCCCGCATTCTTTCACATGTTGAGGAGGGCCTCCAGCAAAGATTTTGAGTTTTTAGAGAAACCTGAGAATGCCATATATCTTGGAAAAATAAGAAGTGGTTCAAAAATTCTGAATGTACCGGTGTACATAAATGGAAAGGATGCTCTCACTCATCACATTTTGATTCCTGCCACCACTGGTCGCGGAAAGAGCAACCTTGTGAAGGTAATACTATGGAATCTGGTGGGAAAGAGATATGCAGGAGTTCTTGTTCTTGATGCCCATAATGAATATTATTCCTACAGAAAGAATGGAAAAGATTACGGTTTGAAGCATCATCTCCAAGCCAAGGGAAATGTGATATATTATTCTGTGAACCCACCCTTTGGGGAGAGAAGCTTAAGAATCAACATAAGAAACGTGAGGCCCTGGCACCTGAGAGAAATTGTGGAATTCTCTCCTGCACAGGAGGATGCCCTTTATCTTTTCCATAAAGAGTATGGAGATAAGTGGATTGAGGAGGTGCTTAAAGGAGAGGACATCAATGGAGTTAGGGCGGAAACACTGGCATCGCTACAGAGGAAAATAAAGGTGGCACTGGAAATTGATGTAAATCCGAAGGGTGAGCTCTTCGAAAGAGGTAAAGTGTTTTCTGTGAATGAAGGGATGAGAACCATAAAGGACATCTGTGATTTTCTGGAGGATGGGAGAATAGTGATCCTTGATACTTCTTCCCTCTCTCAGAATCTCGAGCTCCTTATTTCAGGAATGATAATGACCGAGATATTTTCGAGATACAAGAGCTATAAGGAGAGGGGAGAGCTTGATAGTAAACCTGTGGTATCTGTGGTTATAGAAGAAGCCCCTCGAGTCCTGGGTGAGGGAAAAAGCAACATATTTGGCACTATAGCTCGAGAAGGGAGGAAGTTTCATATAGGCATAATTGCCATAACGCAGCTCTCTTCCATGATTCCAAGGGAAATTCTTGCAAATCTGAACACCAAGATAATACTGGGAAACGAGATGAGTGCGGAGAGAAAGGCCATAATAGCTTCTGCCGCTCAGGATCTCAGTAAGGATGATAAGATGATCGCCTCCCTTGATAAAGGGGAAGCCATAGTGAGCAGCATATTTACAAAATTTGCAATACCCATTCAAATAGATTCTTTTGAAAAGCTAGTTGATGATTCCCGTAAAGAGAGGAAGGAAGGGAAACTCTTTCTCTTTCAGTGAATTATCCAACAATGGCGTTGGAGAACCCCATCTCTTCCACAATTTTTTCCACATTTTTCATTTCTTCGTAGCTTACTCTTTTATTAATCTCATCATAATTTCTGGCTCTGTAGTGAGGAAAATACTGAAACATTATGTTGAGTCTTAAATCTTTTCCAAGGTTATCCTTTATCCATTCAAGAATTCTGTGTGTATTCTCCACATGGTTTGGTATAACGAGATGCCTTATGAGAAGCTCCGCACGATAATGTTCTCGGGCAATTTTAAAATTCCTTGTGATGGTCTCCCAGTAATTTGGAATCTTTGAGTACATTAAAGCAATTTCATTGTTGCTCCATTTGAGATCTCCAAGATAGATGTCCACAAATCCCTCCAGGAGTTTCATCGCCTCCTCACTCATATACATGTTTGAGTTCCATATTAGAGGAACGGGAGAGTTCACATGCCACATTGTTTTTAGGATATATGGAATATTGGGTGTTGGTTCTCCGCCCACAAAATTCACATTTCTCGCCCCCTTTAGGAATGCATTTTCTATTATTCTTGCCATCTCTTTTTCAGGTATTCTACTTCCAACACTACTCTGACTTATATCCGAGTTCTGGCAGAAAACACAACGAAAATTGCAACCGGAGAAAAATACCGTAAATGAGGGCACAAGTTCTCTCTCTTCTCCCCAGTGAAGAAAGTAACTGGCAACTTTTGAGTTTTTCACTCTGCAGGCTCCCATACTTTTTCTTCTATCTACCCTGCACTTTAATTCGCATAGATTGCATGATTCAGTCATTCTCTCGGCTATGTATGCCTTGAGCTGCAGAAGATCTTGGGAATCTTCGTCAACAAATTTACCCCTTCTAAGGAGATTCATACCCCTGTGATGAATTTTCCACAACTCATTCAAATTCATATTTTCATGAAACTTTAGCTTCACCTTTTTCAACAGGAGAAAGTTTGGTGAAGCTTTTCCCTTAAGAATACTAAAGTATTTGGGCAATGCTCTTCTTGCTTTGGAATCTCCCATCATATATCTAATTTTTACAAGAATATAAAATTTTACGGTTCTCAGTATTAAAAAAGGGGAAGAAGGTTTTGAAATATAAAATGGAAAGAAGATTAAGGAGAAATCGAAAAATAAAGTGGATTTGACTTTTCTTTTGCGCTTTTACCC
>JAGHBQ010000120.1 GCA_021160945.1 Thermoplasmata archaeon | reverse complement strand
CACTTATATCGTAAAGCTTCGCCACATACTTCGTAACTAACCCAGGCACCACTATATCCTTCGCTATGTGCATCTTGTCCTCATAGCTCAGCTTCTGTTTCTTGTGCATCAAATCCTCATATATATCTTTGCGAAGTATTTTCCAGATAACACAGTACAATTTTAAAAAGAGATCATCTAACCTGCTTGAGTATCTCCTCTGCAAGTTTTTTCCCAATTCCTGGGATTTTGATGAGATCTTCCACTTTCGCCTCTCTCAATTTTTCTATGCTCTTATATCCTGAATCAAATAATCTTCTTGCCCTTACGCGTCCAACACCCCTTATGCTAACTATGGGTAGAAGCTCTTCTCTAACTCCATACTTCATTCTCAATCTGAGTTTTTCCACCTCTCTGTAATTTTCATATTTTAAAATTTTTCCAAGCTCAGCAAATGCGTAAAGAAGCCAGTCTGCCATCTCCACCCTGCTGTGAAGATCTCCTGGCCCTATATCATATTTTCTCACAATGAAATCCTGAGAAGCTTCATTCATCCAGTCCAGAAGAGCTGCGGCAGTTTTTATTGCTCCAAAGAATATGGTAGGATCAACTTCAAATTCATCTAAGGCCAGCTGATGGGAATATGCTAAAGAGAACAGCTCTTCCATTTCACTTCTCTTGGGATAAATGGGAACCATGTCAGGAGTGCAAGAGATTGCGTGAAGTATGGAAAATTCATCATACGGCAGTGAGTAGCATTTTTTGAATATTATTGCTGTATACGGATCAATGTACAAATCAGATGTTCTTTTTCCCAGAGGTGTGGGTAGGATAAGCCTCCTTCTCCTGATAAACTCATGCTCTTCCAGAAATTCTATGATTCTCTCTACTTTTTTGTGGAGATACTGTAGAGGCATCTGATAACCATAAAAGGTCCTTTCAAAGAACTCGAGGATATCCTCCTCACTATTTGCCATATTGCTGGCTATAAGGGCAAGAATATGGGTGCGCAGAGCGCTCTCACTGGATAACTGGGATTTTATATCCTCCACCTCGCCATTTATATACATCTCCATATACTCCATTGCCCTTGGCTCACTTCTCGCATATATTATTCCCTCCCCATATCTATCATACTTTGGCCTTCCAGCTCGACCCAGCATTTGCTTGACTTCCATAACTGGTATGTGCACGCTGGTGAATCCGTTGTAGCGAGTAACATCCCTTACTATAACTACACGCGATGGGAGATTGATCCCTGCAGCGAGGGTGGGAGTGGCCACGAGCACCTTCAGAAGATGCCTTTTAAAATTCTCCTCAATAAGCTTTCTCTGCCAGTTACTGAGTCCAGCATGATGAAAAGATACTCCTTTCATTACCGCTTTGGCAAGTTTCTCGCTGTAAAGTGTGTATTCCTCCCCCATAATTCTCTCTGCCAAATTTTTTAATTGAATTTTCTCCTCCTCGTTGAGAAATCTTTCCACCTTTCTCCCAAGTTTTTCTGCAAGAGACTCTGCGGATTTTCTCCTGTTCACGAATATCAGAACCTGGCCACCATCTTTTATGGCGCCCTTCACAAGATTTCCAATGCCTATGGAGTCTCTCTTTATCTCCCTTTCCTCCCCGTCACTGAAGAGAAGGGTATCATCAAAATAAACCCCCAGTTTTAAGGGTACTGGCCTGAACTCAGAGTAAATATGCTCTGCATTGAGCCAATCGGCAATCTCCTCTGAATTTTTTATGGTGGCCGAAAGAGCAATTATCTGTGCCTCCTCGTTAAGAGTTCTCAGCTTGGAAATTACCATTTCTAGGGTTGGCCCTCTCCCTTCCTCCCCCATTAAATGTATTTCATCAATTACCACCACTCCGAGAGTATATGCATAATCCAGATCATGCCTGAGAATTGAATCCATCTTTTCACTGGTGGCTATCACAACATCATAATGCTGAAGGTATCCTGCAGGGCTGTCATAGTCTCCCATAGCGAGGGCCACTTTCATTCCGAATTTCTCGAATCTTCTCAGCTCCTCATATTTCTCCATAGCCAACGCACGAAGAGGAACAATATAAACACTTTTCAAACCTTTGGTGAAGGCTCGAAGAATTGCCATGTATGCAATTAGAGTTTTTCCACTGGCCGTGGGGATGGCGACTACGAGATTACGGCCCTGAAAGATTTTCTCTATTGCCTTCTCTTGAGGAGGATAGAGATAGTTTATCCCTTCTTCTTTGAAAACTTCCAGAAATTCCGAAGGGAGTGGTATCTGCTCCAAGTTCACCCCAATCCCATGTCAAACAGAAATAAATAACTTTTCTCAGTGAAAAATTTTATAAAGGCTCTTGGCTTTCTTCTCTCCTACTCCAGGAATTTTCTTGAGCTCGAGAATATTGGCTCGAGCTATCTTTTCTATAGTTCCAAATCTCTCAAGAAGCTCCTCAGCCAGCTTCGGACCAATGTTTGGAAAAGAGGAGAGAACATAGAGCTTCCATTCCCTTTCGCTCATAAATCTTTTGGGGGGTATTCTGCTCCATCTTTTCTCTATCTCACCCTCATTTTTTCCCTCAATCTCCCTCTTGGCAAGGATACGGAAAAATTCAACCAGAGCATCATCATCTTCCGCATAAAAAACTGGAATTCTATACTTGTACTGTATTTCCATAAGGGCACCCATTATATGATTCCAGCCGAAACCAGAAGAAAAAAGCGGATCGGAGAGAAAGCCGTGGATAACAAGAGCTCTTCTCTTTATGAATATATTCATAACCTCATCTGCCAGCATTCTCTGCATCTGATCCCAGAGACGGTTATTCTTTATACTGCTCACAAAATCCAGAGAGCTTTTTCTCTCAACAAGAACACCATAATCCCCCATCTGTAAGAGGTAATCACCCACAGGTAGATTTGCGATCTCCACATCAAAATTTTCGAGAAGAGCATCTATTTTGGGTTCCCTATAATCCATGTATATTTTTAGCATGAGTGCTGATATAAGTGGAGAAAGATAAAAATTATCCTCACACATTCCAGAATTCAGATGCTCTTTTCTTTTCTATTTTGCTGTAGGGACATGCCTCGATGCATGTCGAGCAATCTACGCTATTTTCATACCAAAAGTGGTAGCATTTTTCAGGATTGATATACCATTTCTTAACTCCCGGATTATTGGTCGGTGATTGAATGTGGAAGGAAGGCTCATCATCAAAAGATATTGCCTGAACTTCGCAAGCCAGAGCGCACAGTTTGCATTTTTTGCAAACATCCAGTATCCCATTGCCTTGAGGATTATCTGGCTCCAAAGGTAAATTTGTGAATACCTTGCAAAGCTGAACTCTTGGTCCAAATTGGGGTGTGACCAGAAGACCTATTCTTCCAAGCTTCCCAAGACCTGCCTCTATGGCCATCGGTATGCTCAAACCCGTATCATTTATGGATTCCATGGCCAGATATCCCAAATATCTTATGAACTCCGCCACATGCATTGAGAGAAAACTTAGTTTTGCATATCCCAAAGCTGTGGATATTGCCGTTGTTACCGAGGGGGAAGAGCCCATAGGCTCTGGCTCCATCTCTATAGCCATAACTATAACATATTTATATGCTGAGAGATCTATGGGCTTTCCATCGCAATCATGAGAATATACCCATTTTTCGTTGACTCTTGCAATACCTGTAATAGATGCTCCAAAGAAAGAGGCAACTTTTTTTATTATTCTGCTCATCCTAGCAGTGTGTTTTACTTCGTATTTCGGCAATCTTCTTCCCGATTCAAATATCCCCATCTCCCTTATTTTATCCTTGGGAATCTGCTTGTAGATCTGGTAAAGTTTCCATGCCGCCATATTCAGTGCATAGTCTAATCTTGTGTACCCTTCTTTTTCCTCCTTAAGGAATTCTTTAGCTTTCTTGTAGACATCTTGCTTATAATGCTCAAAGTTAGGATCTATATTCGTTCGGCAAAATAATTGCTTTCTCCAGTCATATCTCCTATATATCTTCTCATCTACCTCAAAAAGAGATGGCTTCCTGTCCATAGAAAGATGAATAATCGCAATTTATATATCATTTTTTGCCATATTTTAGACTATGCATTTTGCTCTATCACATTAGTTTCTCAGAGTATTCTCTCCCACCACAAACTCTGATTAGGCTTTCACATTCTCCAAAAAGATGATGGTAGAGCATTTGGGAATGCTGCAAGTTCTATCAATTTTCAAAAAATTTATATAGTAAAATTTCCATAGGGACTTCGACCGATACACTCCCCTATGCTCCAATAGGAGGAGTGTAAAAAAAACAAAGGGAGGATATGATTATGAATGAAAGAAGTATAAAGAAAATGCTGTTAGTGACAATAGTGCTTTCAGTGATGGTACTCGCAAGTTTCTCAGTGCTTTCAGGTAATGCTGCAGCTGCACAGCCTACAGTGGGTGCAGGTGAAGGCGACACACTCATCATTGCCTTCCAGCAGGACATACCCAACTTGAATTACTTTGACCTGGGCACAAACACCGTGTGGAAGAGCGATGCCATAGGATGGGGCTGGGATACTTTGATGGGATATACACCTGATCTGCAGGTTTATCTTAACATGGCTGAGAGCTATACGGTTGATACCCCCGATGGCCTGAATGTGACTGTGAAAATAAGAGAAGGAATAACTTTCCATGACGGTGTGGAGATGACCGCTGACGATGTGGTCTTCACCTATGATGTTCTGTGCTATAATCCATTGTGGGGAACCAATCTTGTTTCATTGATATGGCCTGATGCTCGCTGGACCCTTTATGATGGGGTTAGCACTTCTCATGTGGGTGTGGAGAAGATAGATGAGTACACAGTTGCTTTCCATCTGTATCAGCCTTACCCGCTGTTCTACCACATTATACTCAATGAGCCAATACTACCACTTCATATATGGAAAGACCATCTCAAATCTGCAGGTACTGGAGACAGCGATGATGTGACCATTGATACTAGCTTTGGTAAGGATGCCAGTGAGGCTGGGGCAACAATAGGTACCGGGCCATTCAAATTTGCTGAGTGGAGACAGGGCGCATATGTAATTGTTGAAAGATACGAGGACTACTGGGGCAAAGATTTCAAGGTTACCTGGCAGGGTAAGGAATGGTCAATGTTTCCAAAGAACATCAAGAAGATAGAGTTCAAGATTTACAATACCCTGGACACTGCGGTACTGGCTCTGCAGAAAGGAGAGGTGCAGTTCATTGACTGGACAATACCTGTAGGCTACTACAACCAGCTTAAGACTGATCCAAACATAGGCTTCTCCATAGTGGATGACCAGGGCTTCTTCTATCTGGCCTTTAACATGAGGAAGGCACCTATGAATGACCTTGACTTCAGAACTGCTGTAGCTCACTGCATTGATAAAGATTACATAGTCACAACACTTCTGCAGGGTTATGGTACCAAGGGTACCGTGCCCATATCCATAACTTCTGGTGCATATGTAAATACTTCAGCCATACCACCAGATTTCGATCTGGAGGCTGCAAAGCAGGTGCTTGATGAGGCAGGTTATATAGATAAAAATGGAGATGGATGGAGAGAGGCTCCAGATGGCTCTCCGATTAAGTTGACCATACTGACTCCGCCCAAGGACTATGATCCTGTGAGAGCCGAGGCAGGAATAATGCTCCAGTCAAATCTCCAGAAGGTTGGTTTGAACATCCAGAGTAGCCCGACAGATTTCGATACGATAGTCTCAAAGGCTTTTGTGCAGGTAAGCTTTGATATGTTCATTCTCGGATGGGCTGTGGGTTCCTTCCCCGAGACTTACATCAAGGATTTCTTCTACAGCAAGTATGCAGCTCCAGTAGGTAATAATGCTCCTGGTTACAGCAATCCTAAGGTTGACCAGCTGCTGGATGAGATGGAGCACGAGATGGATACTCAGAAGAGACTCAAGATCATAAAGGATATCGAGGGTATCCTTGTGCATGATCTGCCCTATGATGTCCTGTACTACAGAAAGAACATAATGGGCTACAGGAAAGATATATGGACTGGATGGGTACCAGCTTACGGTACAATCTATAATGGATTCTCGCTGGGTGCACTTCATCATCCTGAAGAAGGGGAAGAGATAGAACATAAGCCTCCTATTACTGAGGTATCTTCCACTTACAATGGTGCCGTGCTTCATGTCTACATGCCAGATGTGGCCTATGCAGGTAAATCGATTAATGGATATGCGGCTGTTACGGACAGAAATGGAATACCTATTCCTGATGTTTCGGTACAGATATTTGACAGCACAGGATATATATACAATGGTACTACAGATGACTCTGGAGCATTTGCATTCTCCATACCGCTGGAGTTCCAGATATATCACGAGCCCGTAGAAGTTGGTTACTCTATGAATGTCAAGATAGCCGATACAGAGTATAACTAT
>JAGHBQ010000035.1 GCA_021160945.1 Thermoplasmata archaeon | reverse complement strand
TAATAGAGCTTTTCCTTGGGGATGTGGTGAGGATATGAATGTTGCTGTTATAGGCATGCAGTTTGGAGACGAGGGAAAGGGGAAAATTGTAGATTACCTTGCGAGAGATTTTGACATAACAGCACGATACTGCGGAGGAAGTAATGCAGGTCACACTGTAATTTATGGAGGAAAGAAATTCAAGCTGCATCTTGTGCCCAGCGGAGTGCTTCAAGGCAAAATAGGTGTACTAGGCAACGGAATGGTTATTGATCTGGAAGTTCTCAAAAAAGAGCTTCAAGAAATAAGAGAAGCCGGGATAGAACCGAGAATTATAATAAGCTCTCGCGCCCATGTGGTAACACCTCTCCATCGAGAGATGGATGCTCTGGAGGATAAGGTAAGGAATATTGGGACTACGAAGAGAGGCATTGGACCTGCATATGAGACAAAGGTTAAAAGAGTAGGAATAAGAATGGTGGACCTTTTCCAGGAGCATCTGCTGGAGAGAAAATTGAACCTTATGGTAAAATTCTGGAATATACCAATCGATAAAGAGGAAATAAAGGCTATGGTGAAAAAGCTTCATGCCATGGGTGAAGAGTTTAAGATATACATAAAGGATACGGAGATTTGGATCAATCAAGCAATCTCTTCTGGGAAGAGCGTTTTGTTTGAGGGGGCTCAAGGAGCAATGTTAGATGTTGATTTTGGCACATATCCCTATGTAACATCTTCCAATACCAATTCTCTGGGTCTCTTCTCAGGCCTTGGAGTGCCAGCTAAAGCCCTTCATATGGTAATTGGAGTCGCCAAGGCCTATACCACAAGAGTTGGCGAAGGTCCATTTCCAACAGAGCTTAAAAATGAAATAGGAAATACTCTCAGAGAAAGGGGGAATGAATATGGAGCTACAACAGGGAGACCAAGAAGGGTTGGATGGCTCGACATTCCAATTTTGAGATATGCAAAACTCATAAACAATGTGGATTATATAGCCCTTACCAAGGTAGATGTTCTAAGCGGATTAAGAGAAATACCTGTGGCAATAAAGTATCGCTCTCCCTCCGGAATTGTGGATTATCCCACACCCCTTCTGGAGAGCTGTGAACCCATCTATGAATATCTGGAAGGTTGGGATACCCTTAATGATGAGAGTTTCAGAAAATACGTGGAGTTCATCGAGAAAAATGTAGGTGCAAAAGTCAAGCTCATATCCTACGGGCCCGAAAGAGAAAAAACTATGGGATTATAACTCCAGCTTTTCTATTTCTTCTATCTCCTTTCTTATTCTTGTGGATTTTCTTTCCAAATCATCAAGAACATCTTTGAGATGCGAGAGAATCTTTTTTGTATCCTTTGTAGCCCTTGCTCCAGAGGGTGACGCTTCTATAATTCCCTCCTGCTCCAGAAGACGAAGAGAGTATCTTATCTTATGCTCAGGCATATTCAAAATCTGAGAGAGCTTGATTATACCTACAGGTTGGTTTAAGATTACCTGTTTTAAGACTTTAATATGCCTCTCCATGAGCTCCATTTCTGCCTCTAATTTGTAAGTAATCACAATATCACCCCTTTTTGCCCTATCTGAAGTTAAAGATTAGTTAGATATATACTTTTTGACCCGAGCCATCCTATACTATCCTTGACATATGTTTTGTTGCATAAATAAACAAAAAAAGCCCTCTTTAGAAAAGGTATTTGCCTTACCAAAAGAAAAGCTACAGATGTACAGCTCCACAAGATACTCGCCGCTGTCGAATCGAACCACCGGCTTCTCTCCCAGCAGTGGAAGAAGCACATAGCCCTTATTTTCCATCATATCATACTGTAGTTCTACCTCCACTATGTTCATCTCATACCCGCTCACTATATCCATATTTCACCCATCATTACCTAATTTGGGCCGCAAAGCATTTCTGAGGAAAATATTTTTGTAGTGGAAATTCATACGCGGTTATAAGCCACCGTAGCTCAGCCGGTGGAGCGCCACCTTGGTAAGGTGGAGGTCCCGGGTTCGATTCCCGGCGGTGGCTCTGATATGTTCAAATCAAAAAGGGAGAAGGAAATCATCGAGAATTATAAAAAACACCTCTCTGTTGCCTTACACTGCATGGAACTTTTCATTGAGCAGTTAAACTCTCTTTTTTCAGGCGATTGGGAGAAAATAAATGAAATAGAGAGGATGATATATCGAAAGGAAAGGGAAGGAGATAAACTAAGGAGGAAAAACGAGTATCTATTCTCCGAGGGGCTTCTTTTTCCCTCTGACAGAATGCTATTTATAAATCTCTCGGAGGAAATCGATAAGGTGATCGATAAAATCCAGCAGGTTAGTAGAATATTGACCCTTAGAAAACCATCTCAAGAGGCCATTGAGTTTTTAAAAGACCCTCGAGTTATGAAATATCTTGAAGTTACGAAAAAAAGTGTGGAAACTCTGTATTTTTCTGCCATTTCCCTCCTTGAGTCTCGAGAAGAGGCTCTTAAAAAAGCCCATAAAGTTGAAGAATACGAGAGTGAGGCGGATGAGCTTAAGTTAGAGCTCCTCAGGAAACTTTACAGTGAGGAGAGAAAAATAAATATTCTTTCTCTTCTCCAGCTTGAAAAGCTGATTTTGTGGATAGATGCCATCAGCGATAAGGCAGAAGATGCTTCTGATGTGATTATTCTCATCACAGCGAAAATGAAAGCATAATTATCCCAAGGGTAAGAAGGAAGGAAAGAATAGGTGCCAGAACCCATGATATTGCCAGGTTTTTCAGTGTTTTTCTATTAAGCTCACGATATCCCTTAACAAGGCCTGTTCCAATAATTCCCCCTATCACCGCCTGAGTTATAGATACAGGCAAATGCATCTGGGTGAATATTTCCACTATGAGCGCCCCAGAAATCTGGGCAGCGAATGCTCTGGAAGGATCAAGAGACACTATTTTTTCTCCCGCTGTTCTCACGGTTTTTCTTCCCAAGAAATATGTACCAATGAGAGAGAAAATGGCCGCGATAAATATGGAATAGGATGATAAATTGAGAGATGCCACC
>JAGHBQ010000148.1 GCA_021160945.1 Thermoplasmata archaeon | reverse complement strand
TTAAATACCTTTACACGGTCTCCATTCTTCAAATATCTTTCCTCCGCGTCTTCGGGGTTGAGATAAATGTAAGGATCCTCATAATTGTGTGTATTGTGATACTGTGAGGATATCAACATAAAATGACTTGGTGTTACGAGCTTTAATCCTTTACCCTTTAAGGGGATGTACACAGGGAACGGTGATAAACCTCTTTTCATTGCCCTTCGAGAGAGTATCTCAATTTTTCCACTCTCCGTTTCAGGCTCATAGGAGCTTACAGGAACTTTGATAATTTTTCTCTTTTTAAGATCTTCCAGATCTATTCCTATATTATTAAGAACCTTGGAAACTATGCTCTCCTCGTCTCTGTAAAGTTCTGGCTCATCTATTTCAAGTTCCCTGGCAAGAAGCTTGGTGACTTCGATATTACTCTTACCTCCAATGCTTGCAATTTTCTCATTAATTGCCAGATATCTATGATAATAAGAATCTGCTATGTCAAATCTCTCAAAAAAGGTATTAGAGGGAAGAACCACATCAGAGAAGAGGGCCGTATCTGTCATAAAAATGTCATGGAGTGATATGTACACTCCACTTGAAAGTATTGCCTCTCTTAACTTATTCTGATTTGGTAAGGTGGCAAGCGGGTTACTTCCATAGATATATATGAATTTTATTTTTCCATTCTCTATGAAATCAGCGAGCTCCACCTGTCTTATCCTGTATCCTTTCTTCTTCCTTAGAAATTCACCCCTCACATACTCCCTTGGGAGTATTCTTGTGCTGTAAATAAATCCTCTCCTCTTTCCCACAAGAGCTGGGAGTATTGAGATAGCTCTCACAGCCTCCCCACCATTTACACTTCTCTGAAATCCATAGCCTATATGTATAACTCCCTTCTTTTCTGCATAATCCCTGGCAAATTCATATATTCTTTTTTCATCAATCCCTGTTTTGGAGACTATATACTCCATCGAAATATTTTTCAGATAATTGCAGAATTCTTCAAATCCAAGGGTATTGGAACTCACAAAATCTTTACTGTAAAGATCCTCTTCCACTATTATTTTTGCTACTCCTAACGCAAAGAGAACATCACCCTCAGGCTTTATCTGATAGAAACGATGAGCTTTTTTGGCAGTTTCACTTCTAACAACATCTACATCCCATATTTCCAATCCCAGTTTTTTAGCATAGATAAATCCATGGAGATTGGTCCATGCTGCATTTATGCCCCAGTAAATTATCAGCTTTTCATTCCTCAGATCTTCTGGATCCATACCAAAAGATGTACCATATATATCTTTAAGCGCCTCTTCGCCCGCACGATCACAGATTGCATCTTCAATGATGGATGCATTCAGATAATTAAAAAGACGGTGGGGAAAATTCGCATTTAAAAATCCACGATCACCATAATAATAATACAGAAGCACAGACTTCTCGCCATACATCCTGATCGTTCTCTTCATCGCTTTGGCCACGGCAGAAATAGCTTCTTTCCACGAAGTTTCCCTGAAAGATGGAGATGGCTTCTCTCCAATTCTTATTAAGGGAGCCTTAAGCCTTTCCTCGCTACCAAACCATCTTTGAAGAAGAGCCCCTTTTGGACATAGAAAACCGGAGGTAATTGGATTTTGAGAATTTGCTCTGATATTTAATTTTCCATCTTTAAATTCTGTTAGGAGAGCACAGGTATCGTAGCAGTCCCTCATACATACATTGTAAAATACCTTCTCCATTTATGGTAAGTATAAAAGAACTGAAATAAAAAGATTCCTCTTTACTTTTTATTGCTCCTCTTTTTTCCCTCACATATGCTTTTCTGTCCTTAACCTAACTAAGCATTCTACCAAATAATGAAGCGCATGCCTTAAATATCCCGACGCATTTTCAAGAAATATGAAGGCCATTATCCTTGCGGAAAACGATTTTGAAGACCTCGAGCTCTTTTATCCCTTTTACCGCCTAAGGGAGGAGGGAATCCAAGTGTTTGTGGCATCCTCGCAGAAGGAGCTCAGGGGGAAGAGAGGGTATACAATAAAATCGGACATGGATTATCATGAAGTGAATCCGGAAGATTTCGATATTCTCATAATACCTGGAGGGAAGTCACCGGAAAGGGTTCGCTTAAAGGAAGAGGCATTGAGGATTGTAAGACACTTCTTTGAGAAAAACAAATTAGTGGCAATAATATGCCATGGTGTGCAGGTTCTTATTTCAGCAGGAGTCGTGAAGAATCGAAAGATAGCCTGCTGGTACGGCGTGAAGGATGACTTAATAGCCGCTGGCGGTGAATTCGTAGATGGTGTTGCTGTGGATGGAAATCTGGTTTCTGCAAGACATCCGGGGGATTTAGCAGAATGGATGAAGAAATTCATAGAGCTAATGCACTCTTTGTAGGATGGCCAAGTAAAGGATATCCCCGAGAGTTAAGAATGCACCCACATCCATATTTTTGAAATAATCTTTCTTCATTTTCAATTTTTCCTCTACAAAATTTGGCTTCTTTTTCAGGAATCTTCTAATTATCTCCACCGTTTCACCTGGAGAGAAACTGCATACCACATAGATGAGATATCCTCCCATCTTCACATTTTTCATTGCTTCTTTAAGAATATCAAATTGCATCTCTCCATATCGTGAGAAATCCTCTACGTATTTTGCTTCAGGATTTCTGCTTGCAGCTCCTATCCCGCTACAGGGTGCGTCTACAAGCACTACATCGAATTTCTCCACTGGAATTTCGTAATTTACCTTTATCTTAGCCCCGTATCTTTCTGCTCTTTTCTCCAAAATTCTCAGCTTTTTTTCATTTACGTCATAGGTCTGGATTTCTTTTCTATTTCTGTAAATCGAAGCGATAGCTAAGGATTTACCTCCGTTTCCAGCACAGAAATCGAGAATTCTGTGACCAAATTGTCCCGTTATCTTAGCTACCATCTGACTGGAGGCATCCTGAACATGAGCAAAGCCCTCCTTAACTACCTTTGAGTATCTTGCCGCGGAGGAAGTTATTATAGCAGTTTCTGGAACATATTCCTGGGCAAAAAACCCCTCCTCTCTTAGCATTTCCATAATTTTCTCTCTTGAATCTTTGATGAGATTGGCACATAGAATTGTTTCTGGCTCCCTGTTGATGATCTTGAGAAAATCCGGATATCTCTCAATGAGCCCTGCCAGAGAGCTGGAGATGGATTCTCTTACTTCTAATGGAAGTTTTTCCATATTACTCTTTATCTTCCTCTGTGATGCCAGAACATAATTTTTTCCCCTTTTATCCTTACCTGCAGATTCAAGGAGGTAATCATAGTACCTCTTGTACCTTACAATATCATGAACTATCCGAGCCACCTTTTCTCTATCCTCAAAACTCAGGCCAGAGTGAGGAAGTATATCCCTCATGCATCTTGCCATATTTCCCTTGCGAAGCCATTTATCTACAATTTTTGCTGCTACTCGCTCAACTCTCATTTTCTTTACCTAACAAATCACCTCCTATTAAAATCTTTGGTTAGAAAAAGAGCGATAAGGAAGTATATTCCCCACTATCTCCCTTACAATCTGATTTGCGCAACAGGGACGTTTGAAG
>JAGHBQ010000121.1 GCA_021160945.1 Thermoplasmata archaeon | reverse complement strand
GCCATGTTCCATTGAAATAGAATTCTACCATGAAAGAAAGTGTGGCAAGGAGAGTAGAGTTCACAGAAATAGATTGTTTGGGTTCTACATTCAGAGATGTAGTGTTTAGAAGGATCCATGATGGTTTATGGTCCACCAGAAAACTTTGAAAATAGAGATAATTATCGTAGGCTTCGGAGGATTCAAAAAACTCTGGAAATAGAGGATAAAGAGAGCCCCGGATAAGAGTTTGGGTTTCGTTTTCATCGAGTGTTCCATCTCCATTTACATCATACTTACTACTGGTAGTGATATTTAGAAATATAGAAAATTCTATGTGATACCTATTCTTAAGAGAGGCAGAAATATTGGGATACGCACCACTGGCTACTGGAAAAGTTATCAAGAGAAATATTAAAATAAAAGTGAGTGCTCTTATTTTCCTCATCACAAGGATAAATATGAAATTGATTATAAATCTTTTTATAAGGTATGCCAGTCATAGAAAAATCACAGATTAAGATACTTTCTTATACGCTTTAATTCGCGTTTTGCCTCTCCTATGCCAAGCTCTTCAAGTACCTCTTCCTTTGGAATTCCATTTTCATCGTAGCCCATTTCTCGATAATACTGCCTCACTTTTTCTCTTATACCATTCTTCGTGGGTGCTTTGTCTTTCACAGGTCCACTTGGAAGTGGCTCGTAAAAGTGCTCTGGATTGTCATCATGAATTCTCGGATCCCAGTGAACATCTGGTCCACCTAGAAGTAGCAGAATTCTCTGGAGATGAATTATCCTCAGCCCCATTTCATTGAGCCATTTTTCAGGAGTTATTTCAAATCCAGTAACATAGTTTCCAAATTCCAAAATTCTTTCAAAACCTGGTTTCGTCAAAAAGTTGCATATTACCGCTGAGTCATAGTAGGCGTTGACAATCTCGCCTTCATAGCTCTTGGCAGGAAGTGTAGCAGTGGAAGTATGATCTCCGCCCTGAACAGATACAGCATAACTTATGTTCTTCGTGTAATCTAGTTCGCTTCGGATGCCATGGGCTCCAACGCCTATCCCTTTAACATGGACAGCATACTTCATGACATCAATTCCTTTCATCTTTGAAATTTCGAGTGCTGCTCTATATGTGCCTTCTGCCAGAATTTTCCCAATTCCCTTTTTCTCAGCAATGAGATGAAGAAGCCTTGCAAAAGATTTTTCGTCACCCCAATCAAGCTTAAAACCAATATCCTTTTCTGTAAGGATTCCACGCTGATAGAGCTCAGCTGTAAATCCCAGAACATTTCCCGCATTAATTCCGTCAAGCCCCAGCTCATCCACAAGATAAGAGAGATAAATTATCTTCTCAGGTTCGAAGATGCCGAGGTTGGTGCCGAGATAAGCCATAAGTTCGTAATCAGGAGCATCTGTGAGCGATCCCTTGTAAGGTCCGTAACGCAGATATGAAATCTTCATGCAGTTAACCGGGCAGCCATAATCAGCCCAGTACTTCTTTATCCAAGCTTTGAGTTCAAAATTTACCACACTTATTCTCTCATCATCATGATATTCTTCCTGCCAGTTTCTCACAGGCTGGCTGGAGCGATCTCTCCCAACGCTGTAACCACCTGGGCCGGTTCCCCATTGGCGAAAGGTGCTCATCGTGAAAAGCTCTTTCCAGAAATCTCTCAGAAGAGCTCTGAGCTTCTCTTTATCGTGTACATCTGGAAGGGGACCATTTCCCTTAACCAGTATTGCTTTGAGATTCTTGGATCCCATTACTGCTCCAAAGCCCCCATAGCCAGCAGCGTGCATGAGCTTCGTCATTATCGCCGAAAAGCGAACTTTGTTTTCTCCGCTCTTTCCTATGTAAAGCATCGCGGGCTCCTTAGGAATTCCTCTCAACTTCCAATTCCTTTCTAGTCTCTCATAAGCATCTTTGAGTAGAGATTTATAAAGCTCAATTCCTCCCATACCCCAGTACTTTTCTGCATCGCATATTTCTATATCCTCATCATTTACAAGAAGATAAACTGAATTTTTGGCTCTTCCTCGAATTATGATTCCGTCATAGCCAGCAGTCTTGAGTTCTAGTCCAGCCTCACTGCTTAAAACGCTACCAATCACACCGTTGCTCTCAGGGGATTTTGAAACTACTGCCATCTTCATTCCTGGATAGTAGCCAGTTAGGGGTCCGGTGAGGATGAGAAGAATATTCTTCTCTCCAAGCGGGTCAACTTTTTCCCACTTTTCCCCAAGCTCTTTCCATAGAAGATAAGTGCCTAATCCCCTGCCACCATAAAACTGGAGCATCTTCTCGGCAAGCTCAATTTCGCATATTTTTTCTCCACTTAAATCGATGTCAAGCAACTTCCCTGCATAGCCTTTCATGCTCTCACCCCATAAACTCCTCTCCGTACACCTTTCTTGCAAGCTCAAAACTCTTCTTCACAGGATCTTTTGCAAAGGTTCTGTAAACTGAGCGATATTTGCCCTTCACCAAATTCAAGGCATCGTGACCTGCTGCATGGCATATCTCGACACACTTTGGATTTCCTCCACATAAATCGCAAATGATAACACTTCCTTTTCCCTTTGGTATCCTAGGAACTGTGCCGGGGCAAGCAAGAATACACGCCCCACATTCTGTGCACTTTTCCTCTTTTACAAGAATTGCTCCTGTACTCTCATCAACGGTAAGGGCATCAAAGTTGCACGTCTCCACACACGGATAGTCCGGACACTGGACGCACGTGTGAGGAACATTGATTCCAGGAATAAATTCGTATATTCTTATGCGCGATACCTCAGGCCATATTATCCCCTCATGTTCAAGAGAGCATACGATCTCACAGAGTCTGCATCCACTACATTTATCAGGTGTTATGAGAATCCAGGCTCTCTCAGGCTCATCTGGGGATGCATCCATCATAAAGTTTAGGCTTTGAAATTATATAATTTTATCGATTTTTAAAAAACATTTCAAAAAATAATATCTTCAGGAGAGTATATGCATATGTGGGAATCTTTTTATATCAGTATCATTTAGGGTGTTGTGGCGAAAGCCAAAATATAGAATAAGGAAGTGTAGAAAATGGAAGAAATAACCAAAATAAAGGACCTGAACCCTTATGCCAAAAGAGTAAATGTTTTGGCAAAGGTGGTTCATAAAGGAGAACCAAAGGAGATAAACACCAGATATGGTGAAACAAAGCATGTGACCGAAGCTGTTGTAGGCGACGAAACCGGGATAATAACCATGTCCCTGTGGGAAGACCAGGCAGAGCTTGTGAATGAAGGCGAAACAATCTATGTGGACAATGGATATATCTCCCTGGTTAGGGGACATATGCGCCTGAATGTTGGTAAGTATGGAACCATAAAGAAGAGCGAGGAAAGTATTGAAGAGGTGAATGAAAACCTCGATATGAGTGCAGAAGAGCACGAAAGATATAATAGGAGAAGAAATAATTTTGGCCGGAGAGGTTTTGGGAGAAGGTAATTTTTCTCCCAAAATTTTTTCAATTTTATTTTTATTTTACCAGTATGTGGAATACTATTGGAGTTATAGGCGGATCTTCCTGTGGGGAAAATATCTGCGAATTGGCATACAGAGTAGGTTATCTCATAGGAAAAAATAAGGTGGTTTTGGTTACCGGAGGCCTGGGAGGAGTAATGCTTCATGCCTCTAAAGGTGCAAAGGATGCTGGCGGCATAACGGTCGGGATCCTTCCATATGGGAAAGAGGATGCAAATCCCTACGTGGATATTGCTATCCCCACATATTTTGGACTAGCGAGAAACCATCTTGTTGTTAGGGCAAGCGATGTTCTTATAGCAATAGATGGGTATGTGGGCACATTATCAGAGATATCCTTCGCCTTGAATGAGGGTAAAACAGTAATTTCACTTTTCAGCTGGGGATTGGATGAGAAGAGAATAACCAAAGGCAGATATATTAAAACGGATGAGCCCGAAGAGGCTGTGAAATTAGCCTTAGAAGCTCTGAGGTAAAGTTTTTTTATAACCCTTCTTTTTACCTTCTATGCCTGTTATAAGATTGCTGAGGAATGAGCTTCGTAAGCTTGGTATGAATGAAGAGCTCCTAATGGAGAATGTGGCCATGCTGGGCGCTGACCTAAAAGGTATTGAAGGAGATGAAATTCTTGTGGAATTCTTCCCCGATCGTCCTGATCTTTACACTGTGGAGGGCGTTGTTAGAGCCATGAAGGGATTCCTCGGAATGGAGTTGGGCGCTCCAAAATACAAAGTAGATAGGGGAAATGTAGAAATTTTTGTAGACAAGGAACTGAAAAATATAAGGCCATACATAGTGGGTGCGGTAATAAGAAATTTGGAGATTGATGATTCTTTTATTCGCAGTATGATGGATTTTCAAGAAAAGTTGCATATAACAGTCGGTAGAAAAAGAAAGAAACTGGCCATAGGACTTCACGATTTTGATAAAGTAAAACCTCCTTTCAGATATGTTGCCTCTCCCAAAAATTTTGCCTTTGAGCCCTTGGGGTTTGAAGAAAAGATGAGCCTTGGAGAAATACTCGAAAAGCATCCTAAGGGCATAGAGTATGCATATATTCTGAAGGGCTATGAGAAATATCCCCTCATCCTGGATTCTGAAGATAATGTACTTTCCTTTCCACCAATAATCAATGGTAATCTAACTCAGATTACAACAGAAACCAAAAATATTTTCATTGATATTACTGGCACGGATTTGAATACCCTCAATTATGTTCTCAATATTCTGGTTTCCTCCTTTGCAGATAGAGGCGGAAAAATAGAAAGTGTGAAGCTCCTCTATCCCCATGAACCTCTTGAGACTCCAAAGATGGAATACCAAAAAATGAAGGTTCAAAAATCATATATCTTCTCCCTTCTCGGTATGGAAATGAATGAAGAAGAAATAAAAAACTCTCTGGAAAAAATGAGGTATGATGTGGAAATTCACAATTCGCATATAATTGTAACAATTCCTCCTTATAGAATGGATATTCTTCATCCAGCGGATATAGTAGAAGATATAGCAAAAGGTTATCGCTATGATAATTTCACAACAGAGCTTCCCTCAAAGGAGGTAATACTTAAAAATTTGGATGACAGAGATGAGAGAATAAGAGAGATCATGATTGGCCTTGGATTTCTTGAAGTAACCACACTGACAATAACATCATTCAGATTGCAATACGAATCAATGAGATTACCACCAGAGAAATTTGTGGAGATTGCTAATCCAATAACGGAAGAAGGAGTTACCCTGAGAACCTGGCTCATACCTTCTCTGATGGAAATACTCAAAAAGAATAAGCATAGGGAGTTGCCTCAGAAGCTTTTTGAAATAGGATATGTTAGAAAGAAAGAGATGGAAAAACATCTTGGATGGATTTACATTGATTCTTCAGCAAGTTTCACGCAGAGCAAATCTATCACGGAGGCCATACTAAGGGATATGGGAATGGAGAACTACGAGATCAAAGAAAAAAAGCATCCAAGCTTTATCTCTGGAAGATGTGCCTCAATTTTATTGGATGGTGAAGAAATTGGCTTCTTTGGAGAAATACATCCAGAAGTTATAGAAAATTTTGAACTCACATATCCAGTAATTGCAATGGAAATAAAAATATAAAAAAGTTAAAAGAGGATTATTCCTCCTTCTTCTCTTCCTCCTCGGTGCTCTCTTCACTTATCTCTTCTTCCGATGTTTCTTCGGCTTCCTCTTCTTCCGCGTGCTCCTCTTCAACTTTTGGTGCTGCAGATCTCTTACCAACTATGTACATCACAGGAGTCAGGATCAGGAATATTATGAACAGTGCCAAGAACACATACTCCATGGTAGTTGCAGATTTCTTCTGATCTTCAAGGCTCTTGTAATCCTCCTCCAAGGAGTCGTAATCACTCTTCAGCTTGTTGTAATCGGAGTTGAGAGTATCATAATTGCTC
>JAGHBQ010000126.1 GCA_021160945.1 Thermoplasmata archaeon | reverse complement strand
TTCCAGGTAAAGCCGCTTTTTTAAAGGGGCTTTTCGACAGGCCCGCATGATAGGCCGCTACACTACCGGGGCAGCAAGGGGCAAAATGAAAAAGAGTATATAAAGATTTTTGGGGGGGTTGTTGAGGTGTGTTATCTGGAGAGCAGTCCGCATGTTATGAGACATCATTCTCACTTTCTTGCATATTCTCAACAAGTGTAAGGAGATTGCCAAGTATTATATCCTGTGTTTTTCTATATAACGCTTTTTCTGGAGTTTTAAGCTCATCGAGATTGAAGGACATGTGAGGCCTGATGCAATTGTGCCAGTGCAGGAACTTATCTTTGGTGCTAAAAGTGTCTGTGTTTTGCATAAGCTTAAAAGGATCGCTCAATTTTCCCATTTGATTGTGGATGATTGTATTTGCAGAGTATCAGGATACCTGCCCTGTCTCTCTATACTCTTTCACATTTTGAAAAGCAGGGGTGAAAAACATTTAAAGAAGGGAAGGGTTTAGAAAGGGAAAACGTAAGGTGCCCCTTCGGGGGTTTAGAAATGGGGTGTAGCTTCCTTCTTAGTGGGGCCGACCGGATTTGAACCGGCGACCTCCCGGTTATCAGCCGGGTGCTCCAACCATGCTAAGCTACGGCCCCGCAGGTTGTGTATTATTTTTCCATATTTAAAACTTTTTTGTGTTACTTCCTAAAAAGAGAGAGAAAATAAATAAAAGTCGCTATAAGACCTGCATAAGCGCTAGGTACCACAGAAGTGAAGAGGGATAGAAATATTCCCCCCAAGCCTGAAATAAGAGAGATAAAAAAGGAATATATTATGGTACCTTCAAAACTTCCAGCGATTCTTTTCGCTGCTGCAGCAGGAACTATTAGCAATGCATATACGAGGATAGCACCCACACCTTTAAGGAGAACCACCACGCCTAAAGCTATAAGAATAAAAAGGAGTGTTTCATAAAGATAGGGATTGATGCCCTGCACCATGGCCACCTCTGGATCAAATATAGAGAACAAAATTTTGCGACGAAAAGTGAAGAATATTAAAAGGATTAAAGCAACTGTAATGAGCATCCAGATCAAATCTTGAGAAGAAAGGAGAAGAAGATCTCCGATTATAAGCCCCCAGGCCACTGATGCATATTCTTTTATCATCGCCAAAAATAATATGGCAAGGCTCATAGAAAAAGAGAACATAATACCTATAGCCACCTCTATATTCTCCTTTCGATGAGATGCAATACCTATGGCCACAGCAAAAAGCACTGAGAAGATCATGGCCATAATAAAAGGATTAATTGGAAAAAAGTAGAGGGATATATAGATTCCAAGAGCAGCTCCTGCTAAAGAGCTATGGGCTATTCCACTCACAAAGAATGTACTCTTCTGAAAGATCGAAAAACTTCCTGCAGAGGCCGCCACCACGGATATTAAGAAAACCGCGATTATTCCACGAAGAACCCATATGTTAGGTGTGAACATGGGCATCACTCCCCACAAGGTAGCAGACATTTTCCGTTTTTACAATTGGTATAGGAGCTCCATAGAGATTTTTTATATTTTCCTCCTTTATAACATCAACTACTCTTCCAAAGGCAATTACCACTCTGTTGAGAAGAAGAACATTATCCGTGCATTCTGCTAGTGGATTTATGTCGTGGGTAACTAAAATTATGGTTTTAGAGTTCTTAAGTCTGTGAAGAAATTGCACCACTTTCATTTTAGTTGCCACATCCATCGCAGAGAAAGGTTCGTCAAGGATAATAACCTTCGGTTCCATAGCCAGAGTTCTTGCAAAGAAAACACGCTGCTGCTGCCCTCCACTGAGTGAGAGAAAATCTTTATCCCACAGATGCTGAAGTCCGACGAATTTCAGAGCTTCTTTGGCCCTCTTAATATCCTTTTTTCTTATTCCAAAGCTTCTTTTTGAGAGTAGAGGCATGAGAAGGACATCTCTGACCTTGAGAGGGATGTTGGTATTTATTTTATCTCTCTGAGGCATATAACCTATGAATTCTCTTGCTTCCTTTGGTTTTTTCCCAAGTATTTCTATTTTGCCCTGATAGGGGATAAGTCCAAGTAGTGCTTTCAAAAGCGTGGTTTTCCCAGCGCCATTTGGACCCATTATTACAAGAAAAGATGGATGTGGTATTTTGAAATTTATGTTTTTCAATGCTACATAGCCATCGTATCTCACTTCAAGTCCCCTTACTTCAATTTTTTCCTTCATTTTTTCACCTCCGGTATGGGTTTACCATGAGGACAGTACTTAGGATACCCTAAGTATTCGCATATTTTTTCAATCATATCCTCGGTGAATTCGTTCTGGATTCTGCTAGCACATTCACAGGCCTTATCTAGCTCTACACCTGCTCTGTAAAGCATAGTTTCAATTATTCTATGCGTCCTCAGAATTCTTTTTGCCACATGCATTCCTTCTTCTGTGATTATATATTTCCCATGCTCATTCTTAAGTATTCCCTTTTTGAGAAGTTTTTGAAGTGCTTCATAGGCAGAGGGTCTTTTAACATTCATTCTTTCTGCTATATACTGTGGACCCACATAGCTCATTCCTTTCAGATAGCTTTCGTAAATTTCCATTAGGTATCTGGATTCCTTTTCTGTTAACACGGTTAGGCTATACCTAACAAGATATTTGAATTTTTCCTGATAAGGAGAAAAACTGATCTTTTTCAGATTTTATTTTCTCTTTTTATTTTTCAGCGCCTCTTTTTCTTACTTTTATCCTTTTTGACACACAACCTTTTTTTTCAAAGAAAAATTAATTACTGAGGAATCAATATTGAGATTATGAGTGTGGAATTCGAGGTTGTGAAGGTGGAGAAGCCCGCAGAGGATATCAATGTAATAATTGGGTACACACATTTTATAAAGAGTGCTGAGGATATCTACGAAGCCTTGGTCACCAGTGTACCTGGGATAAAGTTCGGATTTGCATTCTGCGAGGCTTCTGCTGATCGATTAGTAAGATATGAGGGGACAGATGAGGAGCTTATTGAGTATGCCACAAAGAATGCCGAGAAAATAGGTGCAGGGCACTCGGTTATAATAATGCTCCGTAACGCGTATCCCATTAATGTTCTCAACGCCCTTAAAAATGTTCAGGAGATCACCCACATTCTTGTGGCCAGTGCAAATCCTCTCCAGGTAATCGTGGCAAAAACGGATCAGGGTCGTGCGATAGTGGGTGTGGTAGATGGCTACCCGCCTCTTGGTGTTGAAAATGATGAGAAGAGGAGGAAGAGAAAGGAGTTTCTTCGAAAGATAGGGTATAAGCTATGAACCCTGTGAAATTTTACGATACAGAAGCAGAATTCTATGATATTTTTTATTTTGATTTTAAGGATGATATTCCCCTCTATCAAAAATACGCAGAGGGATGCAGAAAAATACTGGAGCTTATGTGCGGCACTGGGAGAATTATACATTATTTAGATAAAGAGGCAGAAATTTGGGGAATTGACTCAAATGAAAGAATGCTGGAGAAGGCAAAGAAAAATCTGCAGGGGAAAAATGTAAAACTTCTCAAGAGAGACGCTCGAAACTTTAATTTGGGAGAGAAATTCTGCCTCATAATAATAGGGCTTAACTCCCTTACAATGTTTCATAAGAAAGAGCGAATAGCAATTCTGAAAAACGTAAGAGAGCACCTAGATAAAAATGGAAAAATAGTTGTTGATGTCTTCAACCCCTTCGAGATGGTGGAGGGCATAGTGCATCACGGAGATACGAAATTTGTGGATAACAGGATATATTCTCGATTCTTCGTTCCTCTCTGGGAGGGAGACCACTGGAAACTTCTCTACTTTTACGATGTGGTGGATGACAATGCACTGAGAAGAAAGGTGGCGACACTTCACCTTTATCCCCTTGGGCTGAAGGAGATGAGAAGTGAATTCGCTGAGGCAGGATTGAAAATTCTGGAGGTCTATGGAGATTATAAATTTGGGGAGTTTGATGAGGAGAGAAGCGAGAGGCTCATTGTAGTGGGTGCCCGAAATGATTCCGATCAGAAAGGTTAAGGAGGGTATACTCATCGATGTGGCTGTATCGCCCAATTCAGCAAGGGAGAGGATAAAGGGCTACGACCCCTGGCGCCGGAGATTGCTTGTGGAGATGAAAGAGAAACCGGAGAAGTTCAGGGTCAACAGAGAACTTGTGAGATATTTCTCTTCTCTTTTCAATGTACCTCAGCAAAATGTCAGAATTGTGGCGGGGGAGAAGAAACCGTTGAAAACCGTGCTTATCATGGGAGTTGATGAAAATGAGACAAGGGAAATACTCTCAGAGTTTGTATGAGCAGCTGCAGAGCATTCTGGAAGAGGGAAAGCTGAATAACCTCTACCATCCTATTCTCGTGGAGGGGAAAAGAGATGAAAGCACTTTAAGGGCACTGGGCTTTGAGGGAGAGATAATAATCCTTAACCAGGGCAAAAATCTCGTGGAACTTGCGGATGAGATTGCCCTGAAACATCACGAGGTTATTCTCCTTCTTGACTGGGACAGAAAGGGGAATATGCTTACTAAGAAGGTCAGGGTGCTGCTCACCGATGCAGGAGTGCACTGTAGTCTCTGGCTCTGGAGAAAGCTCCGTGAGCTTCTTTCAGGGCACATCTCTACGGTTGAAGAACTGGGCATTTTTGAGAGCTCCATCAAAAATATTTAGCCAAAAATATTTATCTCTTTGTTCTATGCCATCCTTATGGAACAACTCATAAATCCCTGGTCCTCACAGCAGTACAAGGATTACGCAAAACTTAGAGACAAATTTGGCATACAGGAATTTAAATTTGAATTACCAAATGCGCCGCGAATATTTCGAAGAGGGGTAATCTTCGGTCACAGGGGCTTTGAAT
>JAGHBQ010000132.1 GCA_021160945.1 Thermoplasmata archaeon | reverse complement strand
GAATGGCCGAGTAAAGGAGAAATATCAGCGATGCAACAGATAACGCGAGTAATAAATCCATAGCTACTGCTCTCATTCCACGCACCTCCTTTTTCTCACATTGTGATAGAAATATGAGAGAGACATAAAGACACTATATAAAAATGGAGATAAGAGAGTCATCAATCTCTCCTGAGCGGATATTTTCACTCCGCAGGCAAGCTTTGCCACCGTGAAAAATGGAGCCACGAGAGACAGGTAGTGCTGAGGTATCGTATAAGAAAAGAAAGTTATACCTAGGAAAAAAGCCACTATAAGCATCTCTGGTAGAGGAGATAGATTCATGAGGGGCGATAAAATATATGAGACCCCAAAACTCATCATCATTATTATGGCTATTCCCAGTATTAGCCCTATTGACCACCAGATGCCCCATATGAAATACATGCGGGTGAGCAGCACAAATAAAATAACCACAGAGATATTAGAAATAAAAACTCTTACGAATAAAGCTGCAAGTTTGGAGAAGGCATAAGCCCCCGGACTGATTGGATATGTAAGAAATGTATGAAAGATACCTCTACTGTAATCATTTTTCAACTCCTGAATGTAGAGCAGAGAGAAGGTTATTCCGAAAAAGATTGCCACATACACCAAGTCCGCCTGGAGGGAAATATAGGCTGTATTTCCGTATACATTGTTTGCAATAGTGGGTTTAAATAAAATCACGGCTAGGAAAATGGATTGAAGCGTGGAGAAAACCACTATCAGCACGGGAGATTCTGCCCTCTTTCCCTCTATTTTATACAGAATTTTAAGCTCCCTCAAATTCATCCTTCATCACTCCTTCTATGGAGGACATATTCACGCTGTATATATTTCCCTCATACTCTCCGAGAATGCGCAACAGATTTTTCAAATTATCTATTTCAACTCTTACCCGTAACCTGTCCATTCTCGCTCTAAGATTTTTCTGAATAAGATAAGTCACAAGCTCATCATTATTATCGCTTTCAACAACCACACTTACTCTGCCACCCCTTTTTATAATTCTAACAACTCTACCACGATTTATAAGCACAACACGATCTGCAATCCTCTCCAGGTCCTCTATCTCGTGGGAAGATATGAAGAAATTTACCCCGTGTTCTCTGCTCAGTTTTGCGATTATATCCCTTATTTCTACCTTTATGATGGGGTCCAGCTGGGCAAACGGTTCGTCAGCTATCACCATCACTGGCTCATGAAGAACTGCCTGAGCTATCCCAACCCTCTTTTTATAACCACGAGACAGTGCACCTATTCTTTTATCAGTCACCTCTTCCAGACCCACAAGCTTTATTACATCCCGAACTCTGTTCGAAGAGACCCTGTACAACTCAGCTATTCTCTCCAGAAAATACCTTACCTCCAGCTCAGGGGGAAAAGCGATTCTGTCCCTTATCACACCAATACGCCTCCTAAAATCTCCTTCTATGCCTATTTTTACCTCTCCACCATCCGCATCGATTAACCCGGTGATTATATTGATGAGGGTTGTTTTTCCAGCACCATTTGGACCTACTAGCCCTGTTATACCCTTACCTATTTTAAGGCTCACATTATCCAGAGCTACTGTGCTTCCGTACCTTTTCCTCAGATTCCTTATCTCAATTATGACCTCACTGTTCACCTTTACTCCTCCTCTCCTTTACCACCCTGTATATTCCTATGATGATCAGTGGTATGCATACCAGAAGAATGACCGGCAGTGCAATAACAATAAATGTGAGTATAACTGCAAAATAATTCACCGGGCCAAGGTCTATATTCGTTTTGTGCAGAGACAGCCCAAAATTTATTGGTGTATAAAAAATACTTCCATCGGGCATTTTTTCGGGATATGTCAAATTTAATAGAATGTCTATCACAGGATCCCATCCAATGGGAGAATTTATGAAAAAAAGTAAATTTGTATTTTTCCCATATTCATATGTAGCCGGGGCACTGTTATTTGAGACACTTTCATTAAGATTCCCCACATGTTGTTCAGTATAAAGGTAATAAACAGCCTGAAAATTTATTATACCTCCCTGAAAAGTCGCAAGATTGTCTGCACGAGATGTTATGTTCACAAAATTCCCTCTATAATAAGATACTATATTACCTCCCCCATAAAAGAATGGGAGAATCACTTTTTCTCCATTATAAGTTACATTATCACCGCTTAAATTCAATATCACCTCCCGGTAGAGGGTGCCGCCAGAGGGGTAAAAATTCATAAGTGTTGCATTCAGATGTATCTTATTGTTTACAACTTTAAGTACAACAGTTCCATCTCCTTCTATGGGCCCATTCATCGTATCTCCACTCCATTTAAGTAAATACTCTAAATAGAGACCGTCTTTATAAAATCCTTTGGTTGGCGCTTGAGGTCTCACTGTTTCAAAAACTGCCATTCCTGAAAATAGTATAGCCACAAAGAGAACTATAGTAATTGTGATAACAAGCCATCTCTTCATAGTGCTCACCTCTATTGTTGAAGGTATAAAAATATAAAGAAGTCATGAGAGATATCCAAAACCACTCTTCGTCCAGTAGTTTCCATTGTCGTAATACCCTATTTTGGTATACAGATCCTGAGTCAAACCTACAGTACCCCAGGGTGTGGGGATGCCCACATTCCAGTGTCCTGTGCCCCAACCTATATTGTAATGCCCTGGATTTTCTACCCAGGTTCCAGTTTTCAGACCACTTTCATATACCCATACTACCCACCAAGCCTTGCTCCAAGTATACTGAGGCTTGCTATACCAAGTTATCTTACTTCCTGTGTACATCCAGTTTTGCGTTAGTTCAGTGGTTATTATAGTTTGCCCAAACACATTTTTCCACTCTGTTGTAGCAGTAACTCCTGTCCACTCAGCTCCTCCAGGTTGAGCACAGGTCATAACAAGTAATCCCAAGAATATCGCTATAAGGCATATTCCAAAGATTTTCCCTCTTTTTCTCATCTTCTTTTCCTCCTGCCCATGTAGCCATATAGGTAATGTATTGGGAAGTATATATATATTTCGACTATATGGTTGTAATAAAGACATCAT
>JAGHBQ010000030.1 GCA_021160945.1 Thermoplasmata archaeon | reverse complement strand
CTTCATGTTCAGCCCGGTGTTAAGGTTGGTGAAAAGCTTTATCTTGGTGATTCTTTAGGGCAACACATACGCTCTGGTTTTTTTAGAAAATGGAGTGATAATCATGCTCATTATGAACTGAGAAAATGCAACGATGCTTACAGAGCAAGGGGTGCGTATCCTCTCAAACCTATAATAATTAAAGACATCCCTGCATCACTTAATAAAGAATTCATAGTCATGGAAAAGAAAGAAGAATATTTGTGGCTCCAATCTATAAAAAAGAGCAGAAAAGGAATGACGCCCCTTGGGAGCTCTTCTTACTGGATTGAAGGAGGTATACCCCACTATGGATATGGGGCTATATTTGGAAAATTTGAAAAGTTAAGTTTTTGGGGATTGGAGCTCTCTCCTCAGAAAATCTATGAAGATATTGCTTTATTTTCTGCAAATTTCAAAATTAAGGCAAATGGAAAAGAAGTTAAAGGCATAGGGGTCTATTGTAGAAATCCAAGAATAAAGTTGATTGGAGGAAATTTTGATGTGGGTGAGAGAATTCGTTTAGAAATAGAACCCTTACCGTTTCAAAATGCGAAATAACAGAACATCAGTTTCAACCACATCTTTTCTATGGAAAAAAAAGGTTCGTGGAATGGGGAAAGAATATCTTTTAACATGGGTAATTTTCCATCCCATATCCTCTACTTTCTTTTCAATAAATGCCTTAGTTTCTGCGTTGTGAAGAGAATAAACAACCTTAGAAACCTTCATTGCCTGAATAAGAAAGGGTAAATCTGCATGCTTTCTCTGAGAACCGAAAGGTGGATTTTGAATTACCGTATCTACGCTCTTTTTAAAGGATTCCACAGAAGAGTGAATGATTTCAACCTGCTTGCATTGAAATTTCTTTAAATTTTCTTTTAAAATCTCTATGGCCTCTCTGTCTATCTCCACAGCATAGATTTTTTTAGCCTCTAGGAGGCAGGAGCCAACGGTGAAGATTCCTGTACCTGCACCGAAATCAGCAACTATTTTTTCCTTAATATCTCCATTTAGATGGGCAAAAAAGAGTATGTCTGCGGCCATACCCGGTGGTGTAAAATACTGCTCTAAAATATTTTTGGGTCTTGTGTATTTTTCAACGCCCTCCAATATTATTTCAAGAGATTTCTTTTTCATCTGAGTGCCACAGCATTGACAAGATTTTTAGCAAGGGTGTATGCATGAGATTTGGAAAAACCTCTCTTGTGGAGTTCCTCCGCAACTTTCTTAACTGTTCTCTGCCATTTCCATGTGCTCTTCTCATATCTTGCAGTGATGAGGATTTTGATAATTTCTTCATCTATCTCCACACCATATCTCTCTCGTAGCTTCATCTGCCAGAGCGGTATCAACACATATGGCACATAAACTCTATTCACTGAGGGCAATTGAGAGACCCTATATCTTTTACCCATATTTTTCCCATATTTTGATTATATAAATATTTTTTGGCAAAAAATACTAACTGTAGAGTACGGATATTTTTTCGCTTATAAGAAGGCATGGTTATCACCTCCCTGAGCAATGTTATTGGAGATAGAGAGAAATATACCCAGGAGAGATTCAGGAGGTGTGTTGAATTTGAGTGTAACCTTGAGAACATACAGTATGAATGCAGGTATATTGTTTGTGACAGTAGAATTTTCTGCAAGATATCAGATGAAAGATAATGTAATACCACAAAAATTCCTTTTTGAAGCAAAAGAACTGGAAAACTCCACATCCTGTTACGATTTTCATATGGGCCACTTTTATCATACAAATTCTACAGAATTGCCAAATGATAAGATGTTACCCGGTGCGTGGGCACCTTATACTGCATATATAGGCATATACCCCCATGCCTCAGATTTTGAAACAGGTGGCATGTTGTTATGGGATATATTCGATTACAAAAATATCACGGTACACACCTTGAAAATTGAAGGCGTATGCATATTCTCCTCGCAGAAAATTCGTGCAACGGTGGATATCTTGCTGGATACATCACAGATGGAGGTGATGGAGAATGAAGAAGCAAAAGGTGGTGATGGTCTGTGTGATACCGGTTGTGATACTTTTGCTCACAGGTAGTTATTTTTATCTGAACAGAGAACCAGAGTTACAAGTAAGGGAGAGCTATGCAGAGTTCAGGTATTCGATAAACAACACTACAAATAACAAGATTGATAAAAACATCAGTGCTTTTACTGTTATTAATGAGGGAGAAGGATATATTAATTTGACCGTGAATTTAATAGGTAGCTCTCCAGTAGGAGATTGTCTTGAGATATCTTTTTATATCACAGTAAAAGGCAGCATGCCCTCTAACATAGTACCATCGGGATTCAGGATAGAAGCGCAGGAGATGGAAAATAGCAGTTCAACAGTGGATTTTGATGAAAGTTTCAATGAATATACGAATGTCACACCGTGGCCAAGCGAGAAGAATAGACCTGGTACATGGGCACCTTATACAGCGTATATAGGAGGTACTCCTCGCAAGTGCGATTTTGGCAT
>JAGHBQ010000127.1 GCA_021160945.1 Thermoplasmata archaeon | reverse complement strand
GGTTTCTCCAGAATAATTATGTACAAAGAATACATAGTCATGGCTATTCATGAAATTCCATACAAAAATATTTTCTGGGCCCCAAGAATCTGTATCATCTACATCTAATTGAACGTACGGATAGGATTCTTTGGATCCTCGATTAAGCCAGTAAATCTCACTTACCAACGAGTTTTCATTAAAAATCCTCATATGAGCATCCAGATCTCTGGGTTGCTCCAGCCACATGAGAACAAATCTATAGTCTGCTACTTCTGCATCTGCTCCATACTCTATCTCTACTTTTGCAATTGGAATATCTTCTTCTCCAAACTTGAATAAAGTTACGTTTATTATATCTTTATCGGAAAGCTGACCTATAACGCTTTCTATGGCGGTCAAGGCTACTTGGAATTTAATTGTATCAGCTATATCCGCAAAAAGCTTGCTTTTCAAAAAACCCATTTTTATAGCTGTAACTCCTCTTAATCTAGCAGGTGCTCCAAACACATTAACTGTTTTCGCAAGTTGTCCTGCACTTCCTATCAAACCCACTAAATTCAAAAGATCCTCCACATCAACCTGGAGACGAACTTCCTTCACCACCTTGTCAGATTCATCCAAGGCTTCAATAATTTGAACAGGAAATTCACTGGGATCAGTTACATAGTCATAAATCATAGATCCGATGTTGTATGCCGCAATTAGACCAAAAACAATAGTTGTAGCAGCAATCCTATTTTCTACATCAATCAGCTTAAAGTCTCTAAAGTAATTATCATTAGGATCCTCAGCTATAACCAGTATCTTCCCATTTCCCAAGTCATACCCCGTGACTTTTATGCCCTCCAATGGAAAACCTTCATCATCAGTGACTGTTACCTCTATTTCTGTTCCACCAACAGTTAGAGTTGTTCTTCCATCAGAGTTCGTTGTTGTTTCAAAATATTCCTCATAAGAAACTGATTCTGAATCTTGTGGAAAAACTCCATTAGGAAGATTCCCTGGTTCCACACAGGAAGATAACAACATTGCCAACCCCGATATCCCCCAAAGAATTAAAGATCTGAAGACCTTCTTCATGCCTCTCTCCTCCTCAAACTACTGTGGTTTTTCCAGTATGCACATAATACTACACTATTGTAACATAATAGTGAGATGCTCCCCAAATTTTGGGCAATAAAATGCCATGTTTTTATTCATGACACTTTTCGAGACCTCACCGTAATAAACCTCATCCGGTGTCTTATATCCCAAGGACTGATGTGGCCTTTCCTTGTTGTAATATTCTACCCATTCCTTCGTCACTTCCTTGAGTTCCTTCAACTCTACCTTTTCCCTTAAATACATACATTCCCATTTGTAGCTCCTCCAAAGCCTTTCCATAAGCATGTTGTCTCTGTAGCCCCTCTCTCCAACGCTCATCTTTATCACTGCCTCTTCCAGCATCCTCCTGAATCTCCTTCCCATGTATTGTCTCCCTCTATCCGTGTGCACAACCTCTGGCATACCATACCTCCTCATCGCTTCCTCCAAGCAACGCACATCCTTTCGCCCATCGTATCCGAAATCTCATACAAAAGAATCTTCCGTGAATGCATGTCCATTATGAATACTCCATATGTGCCCTCTTCTACTCTTATGTATGTTATATCCGACACCCAAACTTGATTCGGTCTCGTTGCTACTTTCCTCGTGACTTTCTCAAGCATTGCCTTCATCCTTCTGTATCCTATGGTCGGATCTTTGTTGTATATCTCCTCTATCTGCTTCATAAGTTCTAAATCTTCTCGACTTTCTCCTTTCCTCTTGTAGTACACCCTACTCCTTGGTACTTTCAAAAGCTCACACGCTCTTTTTACATTCACATTCCCAAGCACCCTCTGTTTGATGATTTGCAGCCTTTCTTCCTTGCTTAGTAATTTCTCAATATTCCTGATAAAAAATCCCTCTCTACTCCAATTGCCCTATCTTCTTGTATGCTTTTTCCAGCGCCTTCTTTAGCTCTTTTGCTTGATCTTCCTTCTCAAACACCATATGCATGTTCTTGAGAAATTCTTTCTTCCAGGCTCTGACTTGTTGAAAATGGATGCCATACTCCGATGCTATTTGTGATAATGCTACTTTTGCCTTGAATTGTGGTGTGTACTTCTTATTCCTACCCATTTTCTATGCCCTCCCTTCTCTTGAATATTCCCACCTGTCCATTTTTCGGGGGACATCTCAAGGACCCCATTGATGAAAAACATGGAGATTATTTGATAGTGCAGTTGCCTCTGTCAAAGAATCTGGCTGAAAGTGTATCTCTCCATCCTCTGACAATTGTGAAAGTATTTCTCTTTCAAGCTTCTCCTTGAATCTATCCCCAACAACATGCGCTTCCCTCAATTCTTACTATCTTCATTTTTCTTCGTACATTATTCCCCATTTATCCCCTTCTTCCTCCTCATTTTCCCTATATATATGCGCTTACACTTTGAGGGCACAATCTTACATTAAATTCTCCCAGCATAACCTGCGTTGTGACACGTATGATAAAGTGCTATCGATGATGTGTATAATTAAATCGAAAAGTGCTAGAGGAGGGAATATCGTGAAAGAGCTTTCCATCGGGGGTCTGAAATTTCCAGTGAGAGCCATCGATGAAAAGAGCCAAAGTGAAAAAGGACCCGGCTTCCACGCTGGGAAATAACCTTATTACTAGACGAGGAAACCCCTCATGGGCGCACAAGCAGTCATCGCGAGAGCTCTTCTGTCATCCGACGTTATCAACAATAGCAGATTCTCCTCCGTTATAAGGCTCAATGAGAAGTCTTCACTTGAAGCGCTGGGATCGGGTCTTGATGTCACCGCTGTCAAGCTTTTACCTGCCTTAATAAGGAATGTCAGACGATGGAGAGATTGAATAGTGGAAAGGCTCAGAGAAGATGAGGATATAAAGGAATTCTACGATGACGACGTGGCGGTTTACATAGAACCCCAGGAAGCTAATTGAAGATTCCATCCAATCCAACGGTCCAGGGAGTTTGTGGGACCATAAAACTAAAAGAGCGAAAAAGTTCTATCAAAGCAGAGCGAAAGGGGGCTTTTTCAGTAAGGAGGAGGGAATATGGGTCGAGGCAGACAGGTTGTAAGGATTCCAGGAGAAGAGGAACCGGTGGAGATTTTTGGTATTGAGGAGGGGAATGGATTCATATATGTTTTCGGACGCACTCTCCATTCTAAAAGGC
>JAGHBQ010000115.1 GCA_021160945.1 Thermoplasmata archaeon | reverse complement strand
CTTTTAAACCTATTGGAAGATTCTTTCTTATGTTGAAATCCCTTATGGTTTTCTTTGCAAGTGTTTGAACAGGTTTGCGATGTGTAAGAAGTTCTATAACCTTCATGGCCCTTCTCAGTTTCTCTCCAGCTTCACCAACTCCTATATTTATAACCACCTTGTCAATCGTTATTTCTCTCATCGGATTCTTGAGTTTCTCTTCCTTCATAGGGCACTCACCTCAGGTATAACAACTTCTGGCTTGCCAACCCCGAGGACAAACACATTATTTCTGGTAGTCTCCACTCCTTCTTCAAATCTCACTATGTTCTCCTGAGGGCCTCTTACAACTACGTATTCTTTAACATGCATTACTTTTCCCCTGTGCTTGCCACCTATTATCATTGCCACGCTTCCCTTGGCTAGAGGATAATGAGCTATTATTTCCTGCGAAGGTACCTTAATTTTGAGAACATCGCTGCTCTTATATTTATTCTCCTCAAGCACTATATTTCTCCCATCATGAAGATTAAGTTGAATCTTTCCACCTTTTACAGCAGTTTTATTATCTATTCTCACAAGTTTCCACTCCGCATGATCTTCTGGAATCTCCACAATTCTTAACTTGCCACTTACATCGTAAAGGGCTCTATAGCTCTGATTTAGGGTATCAATAGTGATGACATCCATAAACCCTATAGGGAATTTTATATCAGTAACTACTTTTCCATCAACTTTAACTACTCTGCTACTAACAATCTTCTTTATTTCTCTCTTATTTTGACCTAACTTAAGGATATCTCTGAGCACTATTAGGAGTGGCAGAGAACGCTCTGCAGGATGTGGACCAGGAGACGGTTTTGGTGCAAAGGGATACTCCTTTCTTGGTATAATCCACATTCTCGGAGCTGCCAGTCTCTTTATATGATTACTCATTATTGCTCACCTCTTCCTCTTCTTTCTCCTCTTTTATCTCTTCTTCCTCACCTTCTTCTTTTTCACTTTCTTTTTCCTCTACTATCTCTTCCTCTCTTCTTTCTTCTTCCTCAAGTTCTTCCATTGAGATTCCCCTCTTCTCCTCTGCCAATCTATAAAGTTTCTCCTTTCTCTTAGAATCTGTGAGATTCAATTTGATAATCATGAGATTTGAGGGGTCAAGCCATCTCTGAACACTCTTGTTATCGGTCCTTCTTATAGTAACACCCTCAACAGCAACCTTCATCTTTTTGAGATTAACTTCCACCACTTTTCCCTCATGACCTTTGAAATTGCCCCTCATTACCCTCACTATGTCTCCCTTTCTAACCACAAGGTTTCTAACACCATACCTTGCATAAAGTTCATCGCTAAGATGAGCTCTCATCATTTTCCTTCTCCTGTGATTGGGCGCTTTGTATAGCATTTTCCTTTGCTTTCTGGGTTGATATGATATCATTTTTTCCACCTCACACAATCATACTGGCTATGGCGGCAATTCTGGGCCATCTTTCTGCAGCCTCTCGAGCCACAGGACCTTTTATCTCACTTCCCTTCGTCTCTCCAGTGGGAGTGACAATCACAGCCGCATTGTCGTTAAATTGAACCCAAGTACCGTCAGCTCGCCTGAAAGGGCGACGCTGCCTCACAATCACTGCTGGAAATACCTTTTTGCGCATATCAGGAGTTCCTTTCTTGACGCTAACTACCACCATATCCCCCACACCAGCGGAGGGATACTTTCTCGCAACACCGTGATACTTGAGAACCTGTATTATCTCGACTTCCTTTGCACCCGTGTTATCTGCGCAGATCAGTCTTGCACCGGTGGGTAATCCCCTTGTCTGTCTGCCTGCAATACCCTTCATTTACATCACCTCTCAAGTTTCTCCACAATAACAAAGCTCACACTCTTTGCAAGAGGTCTGCACTCCATAAATTTAACATGATCCCCAACCTTTGCATTTATACACGGAGGATTATGAACGTGATATCTGCTCCTCCTCTTCTCATACCTTTCATATTTCTTAACATATCTCAGATATTCTCTTTCCACCACTACCGTTTTTTCCATCTTATCAGATATTACAACTCCTTCCAGTATCTGTCCACGTACTTTCAGATGTCCATGGAATGGACAGTTAGGGTCATCGCATTCTTTCTCAGGTAGCTTAACATCTATTCCTATATCTCTTGCCTTCATTTTCCTTTCCTCCTTATGAGCTTTTTTATTCTCTCATGGGGCCTGTAATTTATGCTGTCCCCATTTATGATTACATCTTTTCCGTTAATTTTGATCCTGAATTTTGCCCCCTTCTTCATTATCATCTTCTCTCCCTTTGGGGTTTCAATTACCAACATATGATAGGTTTCATCCACTATTCTGCCCTCTATACCCTTCTGATTTGGATTCGTTGATTCTTCCACCTTGACATACAATCCGATTAGCTCATGCATTTTCAAATTCTTTTCATTTCTCATTCGTTCATCACCGTCAGTATTCTGGCAATCTGCCTCTTTAAGCTTCTTATTTTTCCAGGACTCGGAGGTGCGCCGCCCATGGCACTTACCCCAAGCTCATGCATCAGTTCCCGGCGAAGCTCAGCAAGCTTTTTTCTTCTCTCTTCATTACTCATCTGTCTTATTTCCTTGGCTTTCAGCTCCCTGGGCATTCTCATTCACCTCTTCCTTTTTAACCTCACTCTCTTTTTCTTTACTTTCTTCCCCCTCCTCTTCTGGTGGAGGGGGTAGAATATTAATCTCATCTGGTAACTTAACATCTGGAGGCATTATTTTTACTGTTACACCTATTATACCTGGCTTCGTTTTGGCAGTTGCATACCCTATATCTACAAGCTCGGCAGGCTTTCCATTGTATTTGATTGTTCCACTCATAAATTTCTCTGTTCTCGCTCTGTCACCGGTTAATTTTCCAGCAATTATTATCTGTGCACCTTTTGCCCCTGCCTCTATAATCCTTCTTAAAGTTGAATGACCAGCACGTCTGAAATGCCAACCTCTTTCGAGGGCAGAGGCGAGCTTTTCGGCCATAATCTGAGCATTGAGATAGGGATTTGGAGATTCCTTAACTTCAATGGTTGGATTCTCCACACCGAAATTATTCTGAAGTTTCTCTGTTATTTCCCTTATCTTCGCACCTTTTCTTCCAATAATTAAACCCGGTCTCTCAACCTCGAGCACTATCCTCGTGCCAAGAGGTGTACGCTGAATCTCAAGACCTCCGAAGCCTGCAACTCTCGCTTCTTCCATAAGGTATTCTTTGATCAACAGTCTTCGAACATTTTCCTTTACAAATATCCTCTCATCCATTCTTATTCCTCCTCAGGAACACGCTCTTCCAGTATCACCTCTATGTGGACTCTATCTCTCCGTATCTCAGTTGCTCTTCCGTAGGCCCTTGGAGTATATGTTTTAAACACTCTTCCTTTATGAGCAGCTATGTGCATTATGTATAATGAATCTGTATCAAGATCTTTGTTCTCTGCATTTGCCTCTGCGTTTTCCAGAACCTTAAGTATGTGCTTTGCCTCTTTCACAGGATAGCGACCAGGCCCAATTCCATGGCGATGAGAGATTGAATCAAGATAGCGGAAATAGGGTACGGCACGTTTCTTCTTTATCACATCCTCTAGGAAATCCTTGGCATCATCAAGTTTCATACCCTTCAATGCTCTGCACAGATTAACCGAGTCCTTGAGAGAGAGCGGTAAATCCCTCCCGAAGGCTTTGGCGTATTTGTCTCCTTCAACTTTTATGCTGTAGGGCATTCAACCACCTCACTTCAGCGGCACAAATTTGGAGCTGCGAGTAGCTCCAACTCCAGGACCACTGTGCTTTACTTCCTTTCTCGTAAGAGCAAACTCACCCAAGTAATGCCCGATCATCTCGGGCTTTATTTCAACTTCCACAAACTCCTTGCCGTTATGAACTGCAACCCTTTTACCCACAAACTGAGGAAGAACTATGAGATCCCTACGATGTGTTCTCACAACCTTATTGGAATTTATTATTTTTCTCACTGCCTTCATTCTCTCTTCATCCCAGCCCCTCTTGAGAGTTCTCCTTGCCCTTGCAGGTAGGAGCTCCGCAAATTCATCCCAGCTCATCTTCTGCAGTTCTTCAAGGCTGTATCCCCTATAGGAGAATTCCTTCATGCGACCCATTATAATCTTACGGGTCTTCCTCTTTCTTCTCCTTGCCGCCTTTGCACTAATTTTCCTCATCTTTGCCATTCACTCACCTCTTCTTCTTTTTCTTGGGTGATAATCTACCAACCTTTCTACCAGGAGGAGCATGCCGAGAAACTGTGCTTGGACGACCCACATGCTGGTGATTACCTCCACCGTGGGGGTGATTCACCGCATTCATGGCAACACCTCTAACGCGTACATGTTTTCTGGCTTTACTCCTCCACGCATGGTATACTTTACCTGCTTTAAGCATAGGCTTCTCCTTTCTACCACCACCGGCTATTATTCCAATGGTTGCCCTGCAGTGGGGATCAAACATCTTAAATTCCCCGGAGGGCAACTGCACTGTGGTCTTCAAACCATGAGTGACTATTTGAGCGTAATTTCCACCGCTTCTTATGTATTTTCCACCATCTCCTGGCCTCGCCTCTATGTTGTATATAGGCACACCCTCTGGTATGCTTCCCAGAGGCAACACATTTCCTGGTCTGATTTCAGCCCCCTCTCCAATCTGTATCTCCTGACCCTCGTACATCCCCATATGTGCAATCATGAGGCATTCTTCCCCACTTTCGAGCTTAACTCTTGCCAGGGGGGCTGTGTGACCTGGATCATGGAAAATTTCAACCACATATCCCCTTCCCTGAGGAACTTTTGGGTTGATTGCTCTGCCAGCGTATCTGTGACTTGGAGCTCTATAAACGGAAGATCCACGCCCTCTTCTTTGAGGTATAATTCTTTTACCCATTTACACCACCTTAGAATATTCCCATTCTCATACCAATCTCTTCTGCACTATACTCCTTCGCAAGTTTAACTATAGCTTTCTTACCATAGCGTGTGATGTAGGTATTAACCTTTTCAACCTTTACATCAAAGAGCTTCTCAACAGCATGCTTTATCTGAGTTTTAGTTGAATCTCTTCTCACTATGAATGTGAGCTTGTTCTCCTTCTCTATCATAAGAAGGGATTTTTCCGTAACATAGGGTTTAATTATAACTTCATTTGGGTCGAATGTCATGCTTCCCACCTCCTTATCTCTTCAAGGGCTCCCTCGGTAAATACTGTGAGACGACCCGCGTGGGTTCCGGGAGCGAGAAGCTCTGCGTTCAATTCTCTAGGTGTAACTATATCCACTCCTGGAAGATTTCTTAGTCCTTTTTCAACTTTCTCTTTGTTCTTCACAACGAAGAGTATGCTCTTCTTCCTCTTGTATCTTCTTCCTCTCATCTTCCCACGACCGCCCCGGATCTTCTTTTCACTTGCTCTCTCAATGTCATCATAGAGGCCTATCTTCTTAAGAACCTCTACTACTTCCTTAGCTTTACTCAGCTCCTCAAATTTATCTTCTATTATCACAGGGAGAGTAAGTTCTAAATTGAATTTATGACCTCTTTGCCTCACCATAACCTTGTTTGCAGTCATGGACAATGCACTGTATTTTGCAAACCTTCTTACCTTCTTGTTTAATTTTCTTTTCCAGACCTTTTCAACCAGTGGGGGGTGTCCTGCTCTGCCTCCACGGGTATTGGGAATTATTGCACCCCTAGTGGTATTTCCAATTCTAGGAACCATCTTGGATATGCCATGACCAGGACCGAGAGACTCAGCAACTCTCCGCATGCCTGCCATTGGATCCACACCGTGTGGCTGTACTCTATTGAGCTGAAATATCCTAACAGCCTCTTTTATGAGATCAGGCCTGTAGGAATATTTAAATACTTTAGGAAGTTCCACCTGATCCTTTATTCCGCCATCTAAAGTGTAAATGTTGACACGCATCCATCACACCCCCATCTTGGATTGGAGTGATACATAAGTTATCTCTATGCTTTCCACATCTTCAAGCATCTGCCTCACTGGATCTCGGAAGCGGATTAGCCTCTTTGCAGGACCTGGAACTGAACCATGAATGAGAACGTATGGATTCTTTACAACACCATAGTGGGGAAATCCTCCCTCAGGAGTGATTTCTATCGCAAGTTTCTTTTCGCTCTCATCCACAAAATCCACATATTTGATTATCCTCTTGTTGTATTCAGTTCTCTGATGATATCCGGTCTGTCCAGCCTGTGGCACAGTATAACGAACCCAGTCAGGATGCCACGGACCCAGGGTTCCTATCATCCTTCTATGTTTCCTGTTCTTATGACTCAGTAGTTTCACACCGAATCTCTTCACATGGCCTTGGAATCCTTTGCCTTTTGTGATTCCAATAACATCTACGAATTTTCCCTCACTTTTAAAATCGCTAAATTTGATTTCCTTACCGAGAAGATTGAGAGCGTACTCCTTCCTCTCTTCTACCGTCCCCCCTCCCACCCTGATTTCCATTATATCGGGAGCTTTTTTTGGTATTCCACTCACTAATTTTGGCTGAGTGTGAACTATGAGCCGGACTTCTTCAACATCTTCACTTATTCTCTTAAGCGCTTTCTCCCTGCTGTATTCCTTGGGCAAGGGGAACCTTCTTGCAAGCTCCTTATCAAAATTCTCGTCCCATACTTCTCCTATGCTCCTCAGACCATACATGGTACGCTCGTAAAATCTAACACCTGCCACCTTCATTGGTGGTACCTCTATAACCGTCACCGGTGTCCAAATTTCCTGTCCTGCAGTGGTTGTGTGTTTTCTCCAGTCTATGGTAAACACATGAGTCATTCCTGCTTTGTATCCAGCAAATCCCTGAATGCGGGGGCCGTCCTCTATCTCGGGCCATGTTCTAATGCGAGGTACTATACTCTTAGCTCTCTTTCTCGGATAATAGGCCATAGAGCCTCTTCTAGGATGATGCGCACTTCCCATATCTTTCACCTCGAATCAGCCGTGACGCCTTTTATGTCCCCAGAAATTCTTTTTCGGGGGACATCAGTGGGCTGCCTCATTTTTTAGGCTAAGCCCTTGGCGTCTGGCTAATTTTTCTTGAGCCACCATAACGATATTTAATATTTAAAGAATTCGCTCAGTCTAGATGCAACATATAAAGAGAAAATGTTTTAATATTATTGAGAAATCATTGATGTGTGGGAAACCTGGAGTTTTTGAAGGGAATGTTTCGAGAGTATTATCTAAAAAATGACGTTATTCTCCCACCAAGATTCACAAGGCGGGAGTATGGTTTTATGTTTTTTGATAAGAGTTACGTTCTCCGTCATAAAGCATTTTTCTCTAAAGGGGAGATCAAGAAATTTTTGGTAAAAGAGGTTCCAAGACATGCCTACTATTCCACCGCTTATTATAAAGATCCGAAAAATAAAGATATGGAAAAGAAGGGTTGGATGGGTGCAGATCTTGTATTTGATCTTGATGCAGATCATATACCTGAGACGGAGGGCAAGAGTTACTCTGAAATGCTCAATATTGTGAAAAGAGAAGCAGAAAAATTGGTAGTGAGATATCTTATGAATGATTTTGGTTTTGATGAAAGAGACATAGAAATAGTTTTCTCTGGAGGTAGAGGATATCATATTTATGTTAGAAATAAAGATGTTCAGGTTCTGGGAAGCAATGAAAGGCGGGAAATAGTTTCCTATATTACGGGAGGAAGTTACGATATAACCAAATTTCTTATGGAAGAAGAGGGAAAGGGAAAGAAGAGAAGAACTCTATATTTTCTCTACCCTCCAGATTTTGGAGGCTGGTATGGAAAGATTTCCCGCGAGATAATCGATATTTCGAGATTTTTACTTTCCCTCTACACCAATTACGGCGAAGATGCGGTGGTAAATGAAATCAATTCAATTTTGAAAAATAAAAAGTTGAGTGTGAAGATTGCAAAGGATCTTTTTAAAGAAACCAAGTTAAATACTATGAAAATCGAGTATCTTATATCTGAGGATCAGTCACCAAAACTTCAGATTTTGAGAACGGATAAGATAAGAGACGCATTCCTTTTATACCTTAAAGAAAAGATAAGAATAAGAGGTGAAGCTGATGAGCCAGTAACTACAGAAATTCATAGATTAATAAGATTAATAGGCTCTTTACATGGAAAAACTGGATTCATCGTTAAGCCTTTAACTTTTAAAGAATTTAAAGAATTTAATCCTTTAAAAGATGCTATACCTGAAACTTTCAAAGAGGGAGAGAGTAAAATTATCATGAAAGAAAAAATAGAAATTGAGATGAACGGAGAGAATCATAGAATAGATGGAGAAGGGTGTGTGCCTGACTATCTTGCGATATTTCTTGTGGCAAGGGGAATGGCTGACTTTGTTAGTAGATGTTCTTCCTGAGCCAGGGGAAAATTATATATTCTTGTTACTATTTGCGGCACATATGGGATCTATCAGATCAGCCAATATAAAAGCTGTTGCGCGAGAGCTCGTAGAGAAATATCCGGATAAGTTTAATGGAGATTTTGAAAATAATAAAATCTGGGTCTCTAAACTCACAGATGTTCAAACAAAAAGGTTGAGAAATATGCTGGCGGGATATGTAACCAGATACTGGAGAGTTAAGAAAAGAAGGGAAGAGTCCTCCTGAGATTTTTCTCCAAGTTTTTGAGTTTTCTCTTTATTCTCTGAAGCGTTTTGTTTGCCATTTCTACAAAGAATTCTAAGGCCTTTTCATCTACCATTAACTCCCCATTTTTTCCTAAAGGTATGTGAATATTCTCGGTGCTTAAGATTTCCACCAGGACTTTTCCATTTTTTATATTTTTGATAGATGTGTATTTAAATCCGCTTTCAAGTGCTAAAGCAATCATCTCTTTCCCTCTTTCTAAGGAATCTGCAACCACATGAATTATGGCAGATTGAACTAAAAGAAAAAGATAGCCCTTTGTATAATCTTTAAGAGCCTTTTTAATTTCTTCATATTCTACTTCTCTGTGCCATTTTCCGATAAAATTAGCATTCACCTTGTCTCCTATTTCTGGAATTTGAAAAAGAACGATGCGGCCAGAGCAACTACTTGTGGTATAATAATTTTTAGAGGAGTTTATGGTGTCCAGAAGGGAAACTATATCTTCATCTACCTCCCCCTTTTTCTTAGCTTCCTCATATTTTTCAAGAGCCTCTCTTCGATTTATCATCATATCACCCATATTTTCTAATCCTAGTTAAATTACAATCTTAATAAAGTTTCACTGAAATATTATTATTCCCCATTTCCCAAGCGAAATTTGAAGACCATATATATTTT
>JAGHBQ010000061.1 GCA_021160945.1 Thermoplasmata archaeon | reverse complement strand
CGTGCTCCATGAAGGCAATGTCCCAAATCTTTCCTTCAACCCGCATTAAGGCAGAAATCACATCTATTTTCTTTGACGCTTGATAGCCCACTGCCTGCGCACCTTTGATGTTTCCCTCTTTATCTGCATATATCTTTACGTATACATCTCTCTTGGAGTAAGGAGTTACTGTGGAATGCCCTCGACCACTTACCTCTCCTCTTTCTCCTACACAGGCCACCTCAAAATTGCCCATGGCTGACACAAACGCTCCAGTGGATAGAGTATATACTGCGTTTCCACCTGCTGCGTTTATTCCTGCCACAGTGCCTTCTCTTGCTGCAATGGTGGCTAGTTGCATCACACCACATGGCGTTCTAACACAATCTCCTACAGCATATATGTCTTTGTTGGAAGTCTCCATTCTCTCATTCACGATAATGAAACCCCTTTCATCCATATTCACCTTTCCCTTTAACAATGAAGTGTTAGGGCGAACTCCTGCGCTTATTATGACTATATCAGTTTCTATCTCTTCGCCATTCACTATTGCACCATGAACTTCTTTATCACCTTTTATTTCCTCAACTTTACTGTTAAAATAGCACTTTATACCCATATTAGTGAGCATATTGGTTACAATTGATGCCATATCTTTGTCTAAATTTCGTGGGAAAGGGTGAGAGAGCATCTCCACCACTGTTACATCAAGCCCTCTTTTTCTCAATGCATAGGCCATCTCCATTCCTATAGCTCCAGCTCCCACCACAAGGGCCCTTTTACTCTTCTTTGCCCATTCAGTGATGGCTATTGCATCTTCAACCGTTCTAACAGTGAAAACTCCTTTCTTATCAACTCCCCTTATTGGAGGTATGGCAGGATTCGCTCCTGCTCCGAAAATCAGTTTATCATAGCTTACTTCCTTTATCTCTTCCTCACCTATTTTGCGGTATCTCACCTTTTTCTCATCAGGCAATATTTCAACAGCTTCATGCTCAAGGAGCAGATGTATTCTTGGTGTTCTTGGAAATGGATGTATGATTTCATTAACGTCAATAGCTCCTTCCACAACCAGCGGTATGGAGCAAGGGGAGTAAGTTTCATAACCTCTTCTCTCAATAATCATTATTTCTTCTCTTCTGTTAATTCTGCTTGCCCATCTTGCGGCATAGATGCCGCCCGTGCCCAGACCAATTATAACTATCATAAGGGGGAATAACTTTTGGATTAAATTAAATTTCGCCGAGCGTGTTGTAACACTAACATCTTATAGGTACATAAATAAAAGGATGGAGAAGAGTATACTGAGGAGCAGAGATAATGGTGCAACAATTTTTGCCCTTCCCACACTCATTTTTGTTATCTCAGTGATCTTATGCAGTTGTCCCCTGGTGGCCATATTAAGTACTACTTTTTTGGTGTAAGTATCAACATACACCACCTCTACATTCCTCAGGGCCTCTTTGAGCGCAACTTCAACATTTGCAATTATGTTATCCCAGTTATCTTTATCTCCAACAGGATTGAGATCCAAAAAATCGTAATTTACAATATGATTGTCAGTGGAAAACACCTCCGCATCGTCCACGATTTTCAATGCTCTCTCTCTTATTCTATCTCTCAGGCCCCTTTTTATGTTATTACCGTCCAGCAGTATATAAGCTATCTTTTTTTCTCCGTATAGAAATACGGCTACCTTTACCCCTCCGGGCCCAATGCTTCTCCCCTCAAAAGTTTTTGATCCATATCCCATTTTTATGGGCTTATCCACGGCGACATCCTTCAAAATTTTTTTTATGATATTAATATGATGGGCACTCAGAGCGAGAGGAAGTGCATCTTCATCAAAATTGTTGTGAGCATCAACCACGATTACTTCATTCCAAGGGGCAATGAGCTTCCTCCTTATACTCATTCCTGTCCTGAAATCCACATCATCAAATACGTATCGGGTAGGCAAAAGAAATATTAAAGGGCATTTTCCAAAAATTTGAAGCGCAATATCAATATTTTCCACGGTAAATCTTTTTAAATCACTCATTCTGCTGTATTTCCCTTTGCTCTTATATTCGCTCACAATTTTGGCTATCTTTTTCACATCCTCCTCTGTGGCCATATTGTCATCGTGGGTTGTGGTTGTGTGAAATACCATCAAATTTTTCAATTCCGTGTATTTTTCAAGTTTGTTCGGTAGATTACTTCCGCCCACATTACCGAAGGGTCCGGGATGAATATATGGGAACACAAATAAAGTTTTGAGAGAACCATCTTTTCTGTGAAATCCCAGCAGGGTCACGGGTACCTCTCTTTTCGTATATATTTTTTTGAAGAATCCATTTATATCATGTACATCCTCACACTCCCTATCCTTCTTGGCGAGGTAATTTATAAAAGAGGATACGAACCAGAGGGGATTTTCACCAAATTCTTTGATGAAGCGCGAAACAGAAAATTTAAGGGTCAGATTTGCAGCCATCCAGTAAATCAAAGTTGAGATGGCATAGGGCAAAGCATACTCTCTAAAAAAGATGAGAGAGATTATGATATAGAGGATATTGTAAAATAAACTCATCGAAAGCTTAAGATATTTTCTATTATGGAGGAAGACATAATAGATCAGGTGTCTTCCGTAAATTAAAGAGGAAAATGCTAGAAAGAAGGAAAAGAAAAAGGGAAAGATAATGCGAAATAAGATGAAGAGTAGGAGTGAAAAAAAGAAGACAAGGATATTAAGACTGGATATCCTATTGATGGGAAAATAAATATTAGATAAACGAATTATTGCATAATCAATGAAGGTTATGAGTATATATGGAACAGCAAAGAGGAGAAACGCCTTCATAAAATCTAGTGAAGTGATGTATGAGAAAAAGAGAATAAAAAGGGTGGAAAGAATAAAGGTAAATGTAAAAGACGGTGTTTTTTTAGGCAGGTGTTTGCGAAGATTGAGCACGTATTTCTCCTCTACCTGTGTCATTTCTATTCCCCAATGCTTTATTTTTATTTACCTTTTCCTACTTTCCCTTTTTAATGTAATGGAGTGTGAAGGCAAGACCTACAAAGAGGTTCATATAAAAAGTCAGTATTCTCCAGAGAATAACAACAGCACCCACAAGATCTTTGGGTAATTTCTGGGAATAAAGAAAATAGGCGGAAAATTCTGCAAGTCCACTTCCACCAGGCGATATGGGTACAATGGTAATCAAAAGTATTATCATCTGAAATGTTATGGATAGGAGCCAGAAAGGTTGATGTCCTAAGGCAAGTAGAATTAAAGAAGGAATGGAAAAGTCTGCCACCCACATAACCACTGTGGCACCCAAAGCACCCAAGAAATAAAGCCATTTTCTCTTGAAGATTACCACCATTCCTTTTACAAAGGAATCAAATTCTCTCTCTATCTTTTTCATGACATTTTTTCTTCTTTCCTCATTTTTCACCAATAATCTTACAACTCTTTCAAACTTTCTTATACGTTTTTTAAACCAGGAAGCATGGGTAACTATAAAAAGGAGAAAAAAACCTCCAAATATAAAGATGAGTGCAGCAGCAAGAAGCTCATATTGTAGGTCTTTAAGATTTATGGTAATTCCAAGTAGAATGAACATAATGGGCAGCGCCACGCCAAAGAATATAAAGTCTATAAGTCTCTCACCCAAGGTTAAAGCAGTGGCATCTCCACCGCTGAGATTTCTCTGTGAAAGCATATAAATTCTCGAAGGTTCGCCTCCAAATGAGGAGGGGGTTATAGAGGCCATAAAAAGGTTAACCATCACAATGCGAAATGCCCAGGTAAAGGAAATCTTATCTCCCAAGGCATGGGCCATAATTTTTATTCTCAAAGCCCAGAAAAACCAGTGGAGGGTGTGTATAATAAGAATGATGAGAAGGAACAGAGGGGAGGTATGAATAATTAATGGAATAGCGCGCTGGGTGGATGTAAGCATAAATATTATGGCAAGGGAGGCTGCACTTATAAGTATGGAGGCTATAAGCCATCGGCGCCATTTTTTTAGCTCCATTCTGATATCACCCTGAGGAAGTTTTCTACAGATTTTGATGCATCATAGTCTCCTTTAAAACCCTCATAATATTTTGCTCTTTCTACAAGATTCTTCAAATCCAGATTATCCTGATGAGTATAGCCAGCCATCCCTTTCTTTTCAAGATATCTCGCGAGATATTCCTGCTCTGGCTGTCCAGGAGTGGGAATGAACATGGCCTTTCCCCCTATAACATAGAGGTCCATTATTGTTGAGTACCCCGAACGGGAGATTATAAGTTTACTTCTGTTCATAAACTCCTCTCTTTTCTCTATGGGTAAGTAGCCATATACATTGCTTTTTCCAGTAATATGGCTCTCTGGCTTTCCGAGGGTAACAATAACATTTCCCGTGAGTGAATCCAGTTGAGCTAGAACACTTTTTTCTAGAAGAGTTCTCTGAGGTTCAGGGCCGGAAATGGAGATCATTACATCTATATCTCGCTTGAGCTCTCTTCTGCGGAAAGAGGATAATGGGCCTATGTAGTTGATCTTCTCCATAGGAAATAAACGCAGCTCATGTGACATTTCCCCGGAAAGTGAATCTTTTTCAAAATCTGGCACGATAAATTTTGTGAAGTATTTGGACATGTAAAGATTGTACAAGAGAACCAAATCTCCAAGGAAAGGGACCATAACCCTAAGTTGATGAATAATCAGAAAAGATGGAAGCGAGCGGTGAAATATATCAAATCGGCTATCGGAAATTATCATATCAAAATTTTCTCTCTCATGAATTTTTAAAAATGTTTGATGTGAGGAGATGAGATTTTTTAAAATCTTGTTTGACTGGGCAAAGAAATAGGGAATGAACTGATGAGCTTTTTCTGGATATTTTATTGGGAAATCCTCCAGCTCATATATTTTTATGTCTGGAAATTCTTTTTTAAGGAGAGTTAAGGCTCTCCCATGGGATATAATTATCACTTCGTGTCCCTCATCCATAAGTTTTTTTATTAAAGGTATACTTCTTGTAGCATGCCCAATGCCCAGAGAGCACACGCCAAATCCTATTTTCACAGAAGGGGAAAAAGATGAGGGTATTAAAAGCTTTCTTTTTTGAAATTTTATAAAATCTCAATGTTTTTAAATTTTCCGCTTTTTAAGAGAGAGAGCAATTTATTGGCGCTTTTTTTCACCTCATTGGTAAGTGATGCCCCAAATTCAAGGGTTTTTGGTTGTATGCCTATCAAGATAATCTCGCTCACTGAATCCGAGAGGAATTCAATAAAAAATGACAGAGGCATTCCATGGGTGCTGAATGCAACTTTTGGTATTTTCTCCACAGGTACTATCCTTACCTCTCCTGGCTCAAGACCCATCAAGGCAGCATCTACCAGAACAAGGAGCTCCGGTCTAAGTCTCTTAATCTCAGAGGTAAAATCTTCTGGAACCTGACCTGCTTCGATCACATGCCAGCCTTCCTTCCTGAAATTTCTTGCTACATATATCCCAACAGCATCGTCACCACGAAGTTCATTGCCTATGCCCATTAGAACCTTCATATCACATCTTCGGGATGGTGACCTTTCCTTCTATGGCACTGGCAGCCGCTATTACCGGGGATACTAGATAGAGCTTTCCAGGACCCTGTTTTCCAGGATAATTGCGATTGGTGGTGCTTAAGTATATCTCATCTCCGATCAGTCCAGCCATTCCTTCTGCACATCCTCCGCATCCTGGATTGGTGAGAACCGCACCTGCCCTGGCAAATATTTTCCATATTCCCTCTTCCATTATTCTCAGCCATACCTCGCGGGTGGTGGGCGTGATTGTGAGGGGTACTTTTACCTTCTTTCCCTTCAAAACCCTTGCAGCGGCTATCAGATCTTCATATCTTCCATTGGTGCAGGAGCCTATGAAAGCACCATCTATCTCTGTGCCTTCTAATTCGCTTACAGGTTTTACATTACAAGGATTTGGTGGAAGGGCCATTAAAGGTTCAAGGTTGTCCACATCTATGTGGATGTCATCCACATACTCCGCATCCTTATCCGCTGTTACAGGCTTAAAATCAATATTACGGGAAGCATAGAAATTCTTCAACTTTTCATCCATTGGAGGGAAGCCTATTATTCCCCCCATCTCTGTGGTTTGTGATGCCAGGGTTATTCTGCCATCTATGCTCAAGTTCTCTATGGCATTTCCATAATATTCAATAGCCTTGCCCAGAGCACCTGCAGCACCAAGCTCTTTCATAACTGCAAATGTAAGATCTCTTGCCACTGTGGGGAAATCATATTTTCCCTCCACGGTGACTTTCATTGTGTAGGGCACTTCAAACCATGTTTTGCCCGTTTTGAATGCAAACGCTATATCCTTATCACCCATACCTTGTCCAAAGGCTCCTATGGCACCAAGAATATTATAATGAGAATCTGTACCCACGGCAGTCATCCCTGGTGTGATTATGCCCTTATCAATAAGCACATGAGTTCCAATCCCCTGATTGATGTCGAATACCTTTATTCCGGTTTCCTTTGCGAATTTTCTACATACATCTTGGGCTAATGCATATTTTAGAGTCTTGGCAGGGACGCTCAAATCAAAGGTAAAGAAAGTACTCTCAGGTTTAGCAACATAGTTTCCAGAGAAATGTTTTTTAAGATGTTTTACCACATTCGGACCCCCAAATTCTCTTGCTGTAATGATGTCCAAATCTATCCATACAATATCTCCTGCACTTGCTCTCTCCTTTGAATGCATCTGCAATATTTTTTCAACTATGGTGGCCATAATTGAGAGATGCAAAGAAAATAGATAAGGGTTTTGCTAAATGTAATCCTCCCTTCTCACCACATTTCGTGGTTCGCCCTTAGAAAAAAGTTTGATGTTCTCAGCAGCAAATCTTATAAGATCCTCCCAGAAGTTCTCATAGACTCCTCCGCAGTGTGGTGTCATAAGCACATTGGGAAGCTTTTCAAAGGGATAATCCTGCTTGAATTTATCGCTGTAATGCCACCACACATCCAAGGCAACAGTGAATTCAGGATTTTTCTTTACATGTTCATAGAGATCTTTTTCTACAATGAGCTTTCCTCGAGCAACATTTACCAGAATTGCATCTTTCTTCATCTTCTCCAGTCTCTTTTTATCTATCAACCCTTCAGTTTCCTTTGTGAGTGGAAGAGCAAGAACAACTATATCTGACTGGGATAGAAGCTCATCTAAATAGCTCATATCTCCAACAAAATCTATATCTACCTTGCTTTTTCCGCTTCTGGTCACACCTATTATACGGGGTGAGAAGCATTTTAACATCCTTGCCACATTTTTCCCAACATTACCCAAGCCCACGATTCCAACAGTTTTACTGCGAAGCAATCTGCTCTCAAGCATCTGAGGAAATTCGCCTTTCTTCATTTTCTCATGCCTGTAAACATATTTTTTGAGAGCCACGAGAATATGTGTAACTGCCAATTCTGCCACAGCAGCTGCATTCGCTCCCGCACTGCTGCAAACAATTATATTAGGTGGAAGCTTCTCAAATTTGATATGGTTTACTCCCGCACTTAGAGTTTGAATCATTTTTAGTTTTTTCATTCGAGGTAAAAGTCTCTCTATATCCTTCCATCCCATTCCAACGAACACCTCTGCCTCTTCTATGAATTTCTCATCTGCATCCTCTATGCATTGCACCTCAAAATCTCTCAGAAGAGCTTGAAGAAAATTGAGATGCTTACAAGCATTGGTGACTATCTTCATATCCGAGCATTATACTTCTGAAATATAAATATTCTCAGATACAAGCTCAAAGATTATAAAGTTTTACATAATTCCCAAACACAGGTGATATTTGTGAGAGTAAAGATTGGGGAGGAAATTAAAGAGATGCGTGCAGTTTGGTTTGAAGATGGTGTTGTGAAGCTCATTGACCAGCGAAGATTACCTTCAGAATTTGAAATTTTTGAGGCAAGAACAACTGAAGAGGTGGCCTATGCCATAAAAGAGATGGTTGTTCGAGGTGCCCCTGCAATAGGAATAACTGCCGCATATGGAATGGCACAGGCTTGGCTTCAGAAACGCAACGAAGATGAAGCTTTTGAAATTCTCCGCAACACACGACCCACTGCCCATGATCTTTTCTACGCTTTAGAAAAAATGAAGATGGCGATTAAAAATGGTGAAGATGCCGTAAAGATAGCTGAGAAATATGCCGAGGATATCATAGGTAGATGCGAGAAAATAGGAGAGCATGGGGAGAAGCTTATTAAAGATGGTTATCGCATACTCACCCACTGCAATGCAGGAGCTCTTGCGGTCGGAGACTGGGGAACTGCCACAGCTCCAATTCGCAAGGCCCATCGAAAGGGAAAGAAAATTTTTGTGTGGGTGGATGAAACAAGACCAAGGCTGCAGGGAGCCCGCTTGACTGCCTGGGAGATGGTGCAGGAGGGTATAGAGCATGCCATAATTGCCGATAATGCAGCAGGCTTCTTTATGCAAAGAGGTGAAGTTGATATGGTTATCGTGGGTGCCGATAGAATTGCGAGCAACGGAGATGTGGCAAATAAAATCGGCACATATGAGAAAGCTATTGTGGCACATGAGAACGACATACCTTTCTATGTGGCAGCACCCATAAGCACATTTGACTTCTCACTGAAAAGTGGGGATGAAATACCAATCGAGGAGAGGAGAGAGGAGGAAGTTCTGTTTTGCAGAGAATGCCGCATCGCGCCTCAGGGGAGTCATGCGAGAAATCCTGCCTTTGACGTAACTCCCGCCGGATACATTAAAGGGATTATAACTGAGATGGGTGTTTACAAGCCTACAGAGATAGGTAAACTTAAGAGGGAGATTCATGGATGAAATCTATGATTTTGCTCTGAAAGATATAGATTTGCACAATAAAGTTATACTTGATGCAGCCATTGGTGCTGGACATGCCACGAGAATATGGGCTGAGAAAATACATGAGGAAGGGGGGACCTCCAAGATCATCGGGGTTGATGCCTTTGAGATTCCCGGTGAGGACCAAGAGGAGTGGAAGAAAGCGATTGTGGAAAGGCTCGGAAAGTTTAAAAAATATGTGGAAATAAGAAAGGCCAATATTTTCAACTTGGATTTTCTGGAGGATGAAGTCATAGATATAATCAACTGTGATGACACGCTGGTTTTTCTCAATCCTAAGCCCCTGAGAGTTCTTCAGGCATTAAGTGAGTTCAGAAGAGTTTTGAAAAAGAATGGAATTTTGGTTATCACTACAGAGTTGCCTTTAAAGGATAGGAGAGAAGGACAGTGGCTAAGATGGAACTTTGCCAAGGGTATCTATGAAATGAACGGCGAGAGATGGTCAACTGAGATAGAAGCTGAAGAATTGAAGTATGCGCTTCAACTCCTCAACTTTGAGATCGTTGCTGAGAGAATCTTCGAGGCTAGGAGAAGTGAAAAATATGAGGCCCCCATGAAAGAGTGGTTGCAGATAATGATGAACTACATTCATAATTTACCCTACTCAAAGAATCTCAAAAAATCTCTGAAAGGGGAGGCAGAGAGAATATACAAAAAGATTGAAAATGAAGGATACCTTATGATGCCTCCCTATTATGTTGTGAAATGCAGGAAAAAGTAAAAAATCATCTCTTGGAAAGGCATAGTTAAGCAAGGAACTGAGGTGTTCCGATAGAGAAGGATAAAGGAATAAATGAAAAGCAATTTGATATGAAGCTCATAGGAATCTTCAGAAATCATGAGGATTTAGAGCCGAAAGAGAACAATACCCCAGAAAATGAGGGGGAGACAAATCCATCATGGGGGCATTATGAAGGAGATGAGGGATGAAACTAAAATTAGAAGAGATCCAATTCCAAGTATGATTCTTGATGTTTGGTTTCTTAGATTCTCACTCTAACTTATACTCGCGATCGTTCCCTCCAGGGCCCTCTTATATTTTTCAATCAGGGAATCAAGTATCTCCTTATCTCTTGCCTCTCCATATATTCGATATATAGGCTCTGTTCCTGAGGGCCTTATGAGGATCCACCAGTTCTCTCCCCAAATTTTAATTCCGTCCACCGTGTCTATTTTTTCATCTTTCAATTTTTCCTTTAAAGTCTCCAAAACCTTTACCTTTTTATCATCACTACAAGATACACTTATCTTCTTCTGATAATAGCGGGGGAGTGCATCTATCATCTCGCTCAGTTTTTTCCCGCTTTTGGCCATGATCTCCAGAATTTTTGCCAGAGTCATCGCTCCATCCCTGCAGTACTGATGCTCTGGAAATATCATTCCACCATTTTCCTCACCGCCGAATACTGCACCAACCTCAATCATCTTTCTTGCCACTATGGGTGCACCTACCTTGGTGTATACTACTTCTCCTCCATTCTCTTTCACCACCTTCTCAACGATCAGAGATGTGCTCACTGGAGTAACAACTTTTCCTCCCTTATTCTTTACAATTTCTCTGGCCACTAAGGCAAGGGTTTTGTCCCCTGAAATGAATCTTCCTCTGTCGTCAACAAAGATGGCACGGTCAGCGTCACCATCATGGGCTATACCTAAATCAGCGGACACATCTCCAACCACAGAGATCAAGTCCTGAAGATTCTCCTCTTTTGGCTCACTTTCATGGCCTGGAAATGTACCGTCAGAATGGCAGTTGAGAGAGATAACCCGGCACCCCAATCTTTCAAGTAAATAGGGTGTGGTAAAACAGGAAGCTCCGTTAGCACAATCTACAACCACAACGAATTTCCTCTTTCTTATTTTCTCAACATCCACATGGGAGAGAATTCCCTTAATATATTCCTCATTTGCTCCCTCTATTTTTTGATATTTTCCAACATCCTTCCAGCTAACAATTCTCCAACTTTTGGAGAAAAATATCTTCTCGATTCTCTCCTCCTCTTCCCGGGGTAATTCTGTGCCATCCCCAGCTATTGCCTTTACCCCATTGAACTCTGGGGGATTATGAGAGGCAGTTATGGCGATTCCGAAATCTCCATGATTTTTAGTGTAAAACTGAATCGCAGGTGTTGGTGCGAGTCCTACATCAATCACATTAACTCCAGAGGCAAGGAGCCCAGAAACCACGGCATTCTTAACCATTTCACCACTTACCCTTGTATCCATGCCCACTACAACATTATTACCCCGGGGAAGATAGGCTCCAATGGCCAGACCAACCTTTGAGAGAAAATCTGGAGTGAAATTTTCGCCGACTTTTCCCCTAATACCGTTGGTACCAAACAATCTCATAGATGTGTATTGGCTCAGACTTAAAAATTTTTCTGTGTTTGTGTATTGTGCTTTGTCGTACAAATTAGGTAATGAGGGGGGTAGAATATGTATATATCGAACAGGTATGAGGTGAACATGGCGGATGCGGAGCTGCAGTATAAGGTGATAGAAAATAAGAGCTATTTGCTTCTTCCGCTGCTGGAGAATTACACTGGCATATACGGCATAGTGCGATTTGTGGATTCTCAAGCTCATTTGAGGTATTTCTTGAACCAGTTTGCTATTTCCTGTAGTCTTACTTCTCTGTGCTTAGGTTTCCCATTGCGTGAGAGGTCATGGTTCTCTCCCGGAAAGAGAACCATTTTAACTTCTTTCTTCTGCATTTTGAGAGCATAGAAAAGCTGGTAAGCCTGCTCTACTGGGCATCGATAGTCCTCCTCACTGTGTATTATGAGAAGTGGGGTTTTAATGTTCTTAGCATATTTAAGAGGAGACTTATCCCAGTAATGCATAGTTGCCTCCCAAAGATCTTTTCCTTTGCCTATTTGATCGTTGTTGAACCATGGGCCTATGTCACTGGTGCCCCAGAAGGAGAGTTGATTACTTATGCTCCTCTGCGTCACTGCAGCCCTGAACCTCTGGGTATGTCCCACGATCCAGTTAGTCATAAACCCCCCATAAGAGCCACCGGTCACAAATAAGTTTTCCTTGTTCACAGGATAATTTTTGAGCACATAATCCACCGCCTCCATAAGATCCTGATATTCTCTCTCTCCATATCTTCCCTGAATGCTTATTGCAAAATCTTCGCTGTATCCAGCACTGCCTCTCGGATTTGTGAAGATCACGCCGAAACCTAAGGAGTTGAGATAGTGGAACTCGAACATAAAGGCATGACCATAGGCGGTTTTTGGTCCCCCGTGTATCTCGAGAATAGCGGGATATTCATCTCCTTCTCCAGGTAGGAGCCAGCCATCTATGAGTTGACCATCGGATGCTCTGAATTTAAATTCTTCAGGATCCTTAAGATTTCGATATCTCAGAAATCTATTGAAATTAGTGAGCCTACGCTCCTTTTTCTTTTTGAGAAACAACTCTGGGGGGTGTGTAGCGTCCTGAGCTGTGAAGGTAATTGCCTCCTCAGAATATGTGAAAGATTCTATGCTTCTCTTGCCTCCAAGATATTTGGAGCATTTTCCATTGGAATAAAGATATATGGGAGCGGTTCCCCCCTCAGTTACAATGAAAAGGAGCTCTTTGTTAGAGATCCACTGCATCGTGTTTCCCGAGGAGAATCTGGCATCGGAGTTGAGTGCATTGCCGAAGGAAAGATCGAGATCACAAGCCTTTTCAT
>JAGHBQ010000062.1 GCA_021160945.1 Thermoplasmata archaeon | reverse complement strand
TGAGAAGGAGGAGATTTTTAGTGATCTTAAGAGAGGAATCTATATAACGAATGTTTGGTACACAAGGTTCCAGAACTATGTAACTGGCGATTTTTCAACTATACCCAGAGATGGCATGTTCTTGGTAGAGAATGGGGAGATGAAACCCATACGCAATATAAGGGTCAGCGATAACATGCTAAGAATCTTGGAGAATATAGAGGCTTTGAGTAATCAGCTGCAGCATGTGCACTGGTGGGAAGTCTCTGTGCCTGTGTCCACCCCCTATGTCCTTGTTAAAGATGTGGGCATCACAAGAGCTACCAAATAATCTTTCTCCTTTTTTGGTGATGAAGTTGACGTGGATAAAGGTGATTGATGAACAGGAGGCAGAAGGTACATTGAAAGATTTGTACAATGAAATCATTGAGAAGAGGGGTAGAGTTGCCAATATTTTGAAAGTGCACAGTCTCAACCCACAATCGATGAGCGCTCATATGGATCTTTATCTTACCCTCATGTACTGCTCTTCACCACTCAGCAGAGAAGAAAGGGAGATGCTTGCAGTCTGTGTGTCCTCCCTTAACAATTGTAAATACTGCAAGACCCATCACGGTGATGCACTTAATGTGTACTGGAAAGATGAAGATAAGCTGGAGAAATTTAAAAGGAACTGGAGAGAGGTTATACATAGTGATAGGCAAAGAGCGATGCTGGAGTATGCAGAGAAACTTACAAAAACGCCACATAAGGTAAGTGAGGAGGATATTGAGAGACTTAAAAAATATTTTGATGACAGAGGCATTTTGGACATTACGCTCATCGTAGCCTACTTTAACTTTGTAAATCGCATAGCCTTGGGACTGGGTGTGGAGGTCACCGATGAAGAGCGGCGAGGTTATAAGTATTAGCTGAGAGTATGGATGTAAGGGTATAACTTATTTTCCCAAAAGACCAAGAATAGGTCTTCTCTTTATATCCAGAGTTATTTCTATGGAATCGTATGTTGTCTGTTGAATATTCACCTTCAAATTATTCACGGATTTGTGTGCCCATTTTGCAAGTATAGTTGAGTATTTCAGCAATGTAGCTATACTTATTAGCTTTACCAATGCCCTTTCTCTTCTCTCTAGAGGGAAAAGCTGTATAATTCGTGCTCTTGCTTTCAACCCAAGCTCTTCAGGAGCGTTTAATGCGGTTTTTATGGCCTGAGCTGTAGCTTTAATATCTCCGTAGGGTGCATAGAATCCTGCATTGCCTACCACCTCTGGCATTGCACCCCTCTTTGAACATACTGGAATGCATCCAGAGAGCATTGCCTCACATATTGCATAGCCAAAACTTTCAGTGATAGATAACTGAGCGTACACCTTGGCCTTTTGATAATATGGCAGCAGCTTCTCATTTGGAGTATATCCTATAAGTTTCACATTATCTGGAGCCATGCTCTCAAGATGCTCTCTGGCCATGCCTTCTACACCTATCACAACAAATTTTGCTTCGGGAATGTATTTTGCAGTTCTCACAAAAATATCAAGTCCTTTAACCTTCATTCTTGTTATATTTTTAGCACTTGCAACTGTGAGCACCATATTCTCTTTCTTTCCATTTGGTTTCCAGAAGTTTACATCACAACCCAGAGGGACAGAGAGGATCTTAGCTTTACTGATTTTTGCATGTTTTCTTAACTCTCCTGCCAAAAATGAACTTACCGGTAGGAGCAAATCGGCACTTTCCAGAACATATTTTGCAGCCATGCTATTCTTAAAATTTGAGAATAATCCATATCCTATTTCCGGGATTGATGTAGCATCATAGCCGCCTACTACAATTATTGATGGCTTATTGTATTTTCTGGCATAGTACACCATCGGCAATGTGTGCAATCCAGCAAACCATCCAAAACCTGCACCGCAGCTTTTCATATATTTTTTTATCTGTGAAATGCAAGAGGGCCATTCTTTTTTCGTTTCTGGAGGCTCTAGCACTTGAACTTCATAATGTTTTGAAAGCAGCTCAATATCTCTTTTTCTAAAACTTGAACTTTCCTTACCTATGAATAAAAGATTCATGCACTCACCTCTTCTCCACTTAATTTTCATATGCTTTTATAAGTTCCCACCATTTTTCCGTGTAAATGGTATCAAGGTCCACTGGAATGATATACTTTCCCTGTGAGTTCTCAAATGCGAGCTGTCTTCCTCTTGTGCATTTTTCATCTATTATTTTGAAATTTGGAAACTTAGCTGCATAATCTCTTAATATCTTGGGAGTGCCATCTGTGGATTTGCTATCTACAACCACTATCTCAAATTCATCGGGATTTATAAATTGGAGTGTAGAATCTAAGCTTTCCTTAATTCTCTTCTCCGCGTTGTAAACAGTGGAGCAAATGGAATATTTCATATTTTCACCTCCGCCTTAAAACCACCAACTTGAGAACTTAGTTTCCAGAGATGTTTTACGCGATATCCACACTCTTCAAACTTCTTCTTTAGGGGTTCAAATCCTCTGTGATATTCAATCACATATTTTGGAACCCTTCTCAAAATGTCGCATGGTACGGAGAGGAGAGAATATTCGCAACCTTCGCAATCAAATTTGGCAATATCAATAGAGTGCTCCACAAGGATCTTTGAAATGGATTTACTCTTTACCCTGCATTTTTTATCACCATATAGCCCAACAGTAGTGGTTCCAAGTTCAGTGTATGAAAGCTCAATATCACCATCTTTATCACTTACTGCGAGCTCATAAACTTCTCCATTTACATTGTTAATATGCAGATTTTTTCTAATGAGAGAAGCTAAATTTTTTTGAGCTTCGTAAATTATAATCTTTTTTGCCCCCCACTTTGAAAATAGCACAGCAGAATAGCCTATATAGCCTCCAATATCCAGAACAGTTTTGTTCTTGTAATCAAACACTTGGTAAAATTTTTCCAATGGCTCATATAGTACTCCTAAATGCTCAAACTTTCCACATATTGTGAGATCTCCTTTTTTTACATACACCAAGTTCTTGTTCGCTTGTAGTATCTTCCATCCCTGATTCATCAGATTTCTAATTCTCCAGAAATCTTGCCTGTGGTGAAGAAATATCTGAATTTCTTTCTCTCCTCTCAATTTAATATGGGTGGGTATATTCATCATAACTGGGAAAAATCTCCACGGAGATTGAAGATGTTTGAAAGAGAACGCCAACGAGCCTATCAGTGGAGCATTGATATGACTCTCCCTCATCTTATCACCTCTTCAAAATTAAAAGATATGAGTGTTTTTAAAAAGATATTGTCTCAATTATAGCTCTCTGATTAAAAACCTTAATTTTATTTAGTGAGAATCACGGCTATTTCCAAGGAATAGCATGTAAAGTCCTCACACTTGATTGTGCTGAGTGTTTTTGGTACGAAATGTATAAATAATTGATGGATATGAATGTGCGATTATAATGGCTCAAGAAATCCAG
>JAGHBQ010000079.1 GCA_021160945.1 Thermoplasmata archaeon | reverse complement strand
TTGAAGATGTTCTGGATAATGATAAGATTGTGGTGCGGAGCACCGCTGGCCCTTCCTTTGTTGTGAATATCTCTCAGTATGTTCCCAAAGATCAGATAAGACCTGGAGTTAAGGTGGCGTTAAACAAACAGAGCTTTGCTATTGTCCATCTTATTCCTGAGGCTTATGATCCTGCGATTGCCGCTGCGGAGATCATAGAAAAGCCAAAAGTGACATACAACGATATAGGAGGACTGGAGAAACAGATAAGAGAGATAAGAGAGGCGGTGGAGCTTCCCTTATTAAAGCCTGAACTTTACAAAAAAGTTGGAATTGAGCCGCCTAAGGGAGTCCTTTTAGCTGGAGCCCCCGGTACGGGTAAAACACTCCTGGCGAAGGCTGTGGCGCATCACACCCATGCCACATTTATAAGAACTGTTGGAAGCGAATTAGTAAGAAAGTACATAGGAGAGGGGGCAAAACTTGTGCGTGATCTTTTCAATCTTGCAAGAAAGAAGGCTCCCACCATAGTATTCATTGATGAAATAGATGCAATAGGAGCAAGAAGGCTGGATCTTGCAACTTCTGGAGATCGCGAAGTGCAGAGAACTCTTATGCAGCTTTTGGCCGAAATGGATGGTTTTGAACCTCTCGATAACGTGAAGATCATAGCAGCCACCAATCGTCCTGATATTTTAGATGAAGCCCTTCTCAGACCAGGGAGATTTGATAGGATCATAATAGTGCCCCATCCTGATTTTAAAGCAAGGATTGAGATATTAAATATTCACACTTGCAAGATGAATCTAAAGGATGTTAATCTGGAGCTCATAGCGAAAAAAACAGATGGATTCACTGGTGCAGATCTTAAGGTAATATGTATGGAAGCGGGCATGTTTGCGATTCGAGATGAAAGGGATTATGTAACTCAGGAAGATTTCGAAAAGGCAATAAAGAAGTTCCTCCACTCGGATGAGATGAGAAAGGAACCCTCGGGAGAGATGTTTGCCTAAAGGGATTGAAATGGAAGAGGTAGTGGAAAGCAGATCTACTGATTTATCTTATACCAGAAAAGAAAAGGAGAGCCTAAGAAGAGTTGGAATAATATACGGTGAAGTTGGAACCACGCAGTTCACCTTCTCGGTCACTGGAAATGTTGAGCAGGGTGATTATGTTCAGGTTCTTCATGAAAAATTTGGTTGGGTTCTCGGTCATGTAGACGAGATAAAGAGGAAGACAAATTTGAGCGTGGAAAAAGCTAGGGAAATTGTATTTGGTAAGGATATGGATGTCAAAGAGGTGCTCTCTGCTACAGTAGTTGTAATTGGCTATCGCGACAGTAAGGGACTTCTTCAGTATCCGAGAATACCTTTCAGGGTAGGTACCATGGTTTATCTCGCCCAGGATTCCTTTATAAAGAAGGTGATTGGGATAAAAGAGATAAAAAACACAGGTGCATACATTGGTCGTCTTTATCGCTATAGAAGTATCCCTATTTATCTCGATATAAATGCTATGGTGCAGAAACATGTAAGCATTCTTGCAAAAACAGGCGCTGGAAAAAGCTATTTAACAGGCGTTTTGCTGGAAGAATTCCTGAAGCATAGGGTAACCGCGGTGGTGATAGATCCCCATGGTGAGTATTCCTCACTTCGTTTTCCTGCAAAAAAGAGCAGGATGCATGATGAGTTTAAAGTTAAACCCAAAGGACATGCTTCGAAGATAAAAATATTCAGCCCCGATGTAGAGTTAAATGAAGCAAAGCCTTTGAGATTCACCCTCGCATCCATGACTCCACGAGAACTGCTAAACCTCATGAACCTTGATGCCAGGCAGTATCTCATACCGCTGAGAAAGACTATGGATCTTCTTAAAATGTCCCGAAAATATTTCACAATAAGAGACATAATAAGGCTTTTAGAATCAGAGGAAAATAATAATGCTGGTCCCCTTATAGCTCAGCTCGAGTATCTTGATGAAATGAGAGTCTTCGACAAAAAGGGGACGAGAATAGACGAAATAGTCGAGGAAGGGAAAATATCGATAATAAATTTAAGGGGCGTGCCTCCGGATATTCAAGAGCTCGTTGTACAACGCTTATCTATGGCACTTTTTGAACTTCGTAAGAGGGGAAAAATACCACCTCTTATGCTGGTTATTGAGGAAGCTCATAACTACGCACCTCAGCAAGGTATATCTTCTGCCACAAAGATTCTAAGAACGATTGCTTCGGAGGGAAGAAAATTTGGACTTGGACTTTGCATAATATCTCAGAGACCGGCGAAGGTGGATAAGAACATACTTTCTCAGTGCAACACTCAGATAATTCTGAAAGTGACAAATCCAAACGATTTAAAGGCTATAGGAAACTCTGTAGAGGGGCTCACAAAAGGATCTCTGGAAGAGATACAGCGTCTACCAGTAGGTGTGGCTCTCGTTACGGGAGGAAACATCTCCATGCCTCTATTTGTAGAGATAAGACCCAGAGAGACAAAACATGGGGGAGAGAGTGTAAAGGTGGTCTGATGAGAGAAATAACAGATGAACTTCTTGATCACTATTTTGAGATTACAAGAAAAGCTCTTGAAAAAATAAAAATTGCATCTCCAAAGAGTTCTCACCTCTATTTAATAGCGAAAGATTTTCTAAAGATGGCAAGAGCTTATTTCTCAGATGCAGAGCATTTCCGAAAAAATGGAGATTATCCACGCTCTCTCGGTGCACTCTGCTATGCTCATGCATGGCTTGATGCAGGTGCAAGACTCGGATTATTTGATGTCGGAGATGATCATGATCTATTCACCCTGGCAAAATGACTAAAGAGAGGAAATGGCCACATATCCTTCTCTTTTTCTTATAACAATGCCCTCCTTTAGAAGACTGTCAAAAATCTTTGTGATTCTATCTTCCACACCCCTCTCTATCATTTTCTTCTCAAAGTAATCATAGCTCCACCCCTCTGGTCTAAGCGTGTTGAGTTCCCACAGCACCCTGTTTATTATTCTTTTCAGTCTCCTTTTCTCGCTAATGGAGGCTATCTCTCTTTTCAATTTATCTCTCAAAACATCTTCTATTCTCTCAAAAACTATGTCATAAAGAGAGTACACCCCATATTCTGAATTTCTTACCTGAATTCTATCCCACGAGTTTATGAGACGAGCAAGATGCTCCCCAAATCCGTTTACATCAGCCATATCCATAATCACGCCCATCTTCATGGCCTCGGAGATCAAGGGAAACTCCCTATCTATCCATCTTATAAATTTTTCTTTGACTCTCAGAGCATCTTCCATTATAGCTGGTTTCTCAAGATGCCTTTGAAGCGCAAATATGGCGATGTCAAATGCATATTCTTTAAGCTCCTCTCCATACACCTGCATCTCCTCTTCTGTGGGTATAAATGGTATGTCTGAGAGACCTATTATTTTCTCCATCTTAATCACGCTTTGGGTAATGGCATTTTTTTCCCACTCTCTGCCTTTTCGGTTAGAATAAAAACTGAGTGCTTTCTTATCCTTCATCTCTTGATATTTTATTTTGAAATTTACAGGGATATGAATTTCAACATCATTCTCGTAAAGAAGTCTGACTTTCACCCTCTCTTTTCTGAGAATTGGATTTATTTCCCTAAGAAGTTTTTGAATTGGGGAAAAATTGGATGCATAATATTTGGACATACTATCGAGAAATGTCACGGTGCAACCTCCCAATCTTGAAAAATACTGAGAGGTAGAAGTGAAATATGGAAGCATCACATATTTCATCTTCTCCGGAAAGGATAGCTCCATCATATTGTAAATTTTTCTTCCATCCAATCCGGGTTTTTCTGACAGTAAATACCTATGGATTGCGATTCTCTTTAACTTTTCTGCCAGTATAAATCTTCCACTTAAAGATGAGAACTGAGATAAATCGTAAATTTTTCCTTCAACTTCCACCACACCACCCTTTTCCCTTATCCAGTAGGGAATTACAGCGGGGAGAAGAGGAAAACCATCGTGAGGAAACGGGGTTATACCTGCCACTCTAAAATTTCTAATAATGGGTGATAGAGAATTCCACACACTCCTCTTTATCTCATTTTCATGAGGAAACTTCACAAGGAAACCCTGAAGTGTAATATCTTCTCCTATTTTTAGAGTCGGCTTCAAAAATTTTAATCGAAGCTTTTCGCCCAACTTTTGTGGTAAGAGATAGGACTCCATCATCTGTAGACACTGTACTTGTATAGAAGGTCTATAAGTTTTTTGGCAAGCTTTTCATCTATAAGACCCTCTTCTTTCTTCTGCAACACAAAGTTCTTTGCTTCCCTTATACCCATATTGGATGCCTTCGCATAAATACTTCCTTTAAGAGACCCCTGAATACCCTCTGGTAACTCCTTAAGAAGTTGACTTAAGAGATATCTGAACTCATAATCTTTTCTCATATCTAGCTTTCTCTTTTTCACACACTAAGCATGGGCTACGGGATAATATAAGTTGCGGTTCTTAAGAGTATCAAAATCTCAGAAACTAAAACTTCTCTAGGTCACTCTGAAATCTTATTTTTTCACCCTCTATGGGGATTGGGTATTTTCCTGTAAGACAACCAAGGCAGAGGTCTCTACGGGGTAATCCTATAGCTTTAACCAATCCCTCAATACTAATATATCCAAGAGAATCCGCACCTATGATCTTTGCAATATCCTCTATTTTTCTTCCTGCTGCGATGAACTGATCTCTTGTTTTCATGTCAATTCCTAGATAGCAAGGTGCGATTATTGGTGGAGAGCCTATTCTAACATGCACCTCCTTTGCGCCAGCGTCTCTCAGCATTCTCACAATCTTCCTCATGGTATTTCCTCTCACAATACTGTCATCCACCAAAATTATTTTGTGGTTTTTAATCACCGATTTAACGGGACTTAATTTCAAATTTATCTCCCTTACCCTGCTCTCCTGAGAGGGCATTATAAAGGTTCTCTCCACATATCTGTTTTTCATCAGTCCCTCTGCGTAGGGTATTCCACTCTCCTCTGCATATCCTAAAGCGTGAGCACGCCCGGAATCTGGAACTGGTACTACAAAATCAGCCTTAATAGGATGTTCTCTTGCAAGTATACGTCCTATTTTTCTTCGGACCTCATATACCGAACGACCATCAATTATGCTATCTGCTCTGGCAAAATATACATATTCAAACATGCAGTGGGCTTTATTCTCCCTTTCAAATACATAATGGGTTATTATTCCATCTTTCGTAATTTCAGCTATCTCACCCGGGTACACATCTCTAAGGAATTCTCCTCCAAGAGAGTGAAATGCTGTACTTTCAGAGGCAACTCCAAAGCCACCATTTATCTTTCCAAGAGCAAGAGGTCTTATGCCCAGAGGATCACGAATCGCAAACAGCCTCTCATCTATTAGAACTGCCAGGGAAAAAGAACCTCTGAGTCTGAGTATCATATTTTTCAGGCCTTTAACTACCCCATGCTTTGTTATTTCATAGGCCAGTAATCTTGCAATCACCTCACTATCACTCTTGGTGACAAAAGCCGAGCCCATGGTTCCAAGAAAATTTTTCAGCTCTTTCACATTAACGATCTCCCCATTGTGAGCTACTGCAATTTCATGTTCTGTAGTATAAATATGAATTGGTTGGGCATTTTCTTCTCGGGATCCTCCAGTTGTGGAGTATCTCACATGACCTATGCCTACATTGCCCTGCAAAGAATCCAGAATTGAGGAGTTAAAGACCTGATGAACTAAACCCATTCCTTTATATACCGAGATTTTACCATCTTTGTAAGTGGCTATTCCAGCGCTCTCCTGACCTCTGTGCTGAAGAGCACGTAAGGAAAAATATAGAAACCTGGATACATCTAATGAAGAAGAAAAACCTGCCACACCACAGTAATCATTTCTTTTTCTTGGCCCAGGAATAGGATCTCCATCGGGGGGCAGGGTATCCACAGTGAGAGCACCTCTTAGTATGAATATTATAGCTTCTGTGACCACATCTTCTACATACGATATGCGTATGTTTTTTATTTTTCTTTCCCATTGACGCTGTACCTTTGCTCATTCACATCACCTCAAGGAGGGGAGATATATATCACATTATCTCCTCTTACGATTATCAAATTATGCACACCTTTCGATTCTCCGTCTATTATTTCTTCCACATTTTTAAGCACAAGATTTAGATGCTGATCATAACCGTCCAAAACGCCTCTATACTCCTTATTGCCTTTCATGGCCACGAGCACCGGTTTGTTGAGACTTTCGTGTAGAATATGAAGAGGCTTTAACTGATTTGTCATATTTACCACGCACTTGTATTCCATTCCTGTATTTAAAATTTTGGCGTGCTCAAGCACTCTCGCATAATTTAAGGAAGGAAAAACATGAAAAGTTCATTGAGAAAAAGATGCTTTACCACCAAATAAAGAATAAATATAAATCCCAAATGGGTGGGGCACAATGATAAGCTGTGAGGCGTGGAGAGATACTGATAGAGCTTGAGTTTCTGAGTAACAGGGGAAAGAAAGGCAGACCTATAAATATAGTGAGAAGAGAATAAGCTACAGAATTTTGGAAGAACTTTGCAGAGCATTTAGGAAGAATAGTGAAAGGCTTTCTCCCACCATATCATTCAAAACTGCACAGTAGGATAAAGGGGAATTTAAAGGTATATCTATCGGCAGATTCGCAACATTAGGGTCAAGCGCCATATATCCTCCAAACTTCACTCCGCTCTCATTATGCGTGAGCAGATATAGCAGCTTCTGGATATTTGTGCCATCATGTATCTCTAAAAAGAACATGCCCACTATGTGCACGGGCATGGTTGCGTTGCCTATCGCGCCCATCTTTGCTATGCTGCTGTTATCTCCCAGCTTATATGTTATTTCACTCAAACTTCCCTCACCATCCCTCTTTCTTCTTTCTACTTGCAATCTCTTTTACCCACAAATACTCTTTCTCTTATCCACTATTTTGACTCCTGGATTTTTTTCTCTCACTCGCTTTATTATTTCATTTGCAATCTTTTGCCTTTTTTGTCTCTCTTCTTTGCTCATGAATAGTGCCTTAATTAGAAAATTTGCAACATATTCTCCTCCTTTTTTTGAATAATATATTTTAACCTTTTTACAATCAATAGAAATTTGCATTATTTTCTCCCACTTTATAGGCCCAATAACATGTCTAAAAATAGTATTATCTTTTCTTATATTTACAGAGAATTCCTTGTCATCTATATATATCATTAGAGGCAAATCCCACCTATCTACACTTTTGAAAAGATAATATGTACCCCCACCAATTAAAAAACTTAATAAAATAATTTCAACCATAATTTTAAAGTTTAAAATATGAAGAATCTCAAAAAATATTATAATAAGTATAGAAACTATAATAGTCATGAAT
>JAGHBQ010000015.1 GCA_021160945.1 Thermoplasmata archaeon | reverse complement strand
CAATATACTTATTGATATATTTCTTAACATCCTCTTCTTTCATTATTTTGAAATTTTCGCCCTTCTTTATATAACCTATCTCTATATTTAAATTCTCAATCTTGTCCTCGCTCACCGCATCTATGCCTTTCAAACCAAGCAGTATTGCTTCTTCCATATCCATATCTTCTCTATACTCATTTTCAAAAATCTCCATTACTGTTTCACGGCCCCCTCCTATGCAATCTGCTTTATATCCCATTATAGTACCGCTAGGATCCGTTTCCATGAGATACATTCCCTTTTCATCAATCCCAGCAATGAGAAGAGATGCTCCAAAGGGTCTCACCCCGCCATACTGTGTGTACTGCTGCTTGTAGTCGCTAATTCTCTTCACTAGCTGCTCCACCGTAATTCTTTCCCCATAGGTAACTCTCTCTATCTGCGCAACAAGCCTGGCATAATCCACTAGAACCCTCGCATCACCAACTAGACCCGATGTGGCACATCCAATATGCTCATCTATCATAAAGATCTTTTCCATGCTATCAGGTTCTACAAGTCTGCTCTTTATCCTCTTATCTACAATCAATACAACTCCATCTTTAAATTTCATCCCAATAGTGGTAGTCCCCCTTTTTACAGCAGCTCTAGCATATTCGACCTGAAACAATCTTCCATCGGGACTAAATACCGTTATTGCCCTGTCATAGGCCATCTGTGCCGGTTGCATATTTCATCACCTCTCTTAACTTTTAATGTGATATGCACAATCATTATAAAACTTTATGCCTTCTCTTCCAACGCTATTTTTTCCGAGATTTTTTTAATAATCTCATAAAATCTGCTTTTCTTTATCTCCATTATTTTGTTCTCGATCTCTGGTAAGTAGGGAATTGCCCCCAGATAACTAATATCGTATTCTTTCGAGATTTCTTCTAGAGAGCCCTTTTCAGTAACCATGTTTTCTATTATTCCCAAAATATTATACCTCCCTTCTTTGAGAAGGAGAATTAGTTTACGAACAACATTAACCGCAAGAATTGAAGGGGTGCCAACTATAAGGAATTCTCCTCTCTTGAGAAATCTCAATACATCAAGAAATTGCTCTCCAAGTCCTGGAGGCATATCTATCACAAGAAAATCTAGAGAATTCCAACGGGTTATGGCTAGAATTTCTATCAGAGCATCACTTATCTCCTTCCCTCTTAGAGGTGTGGGCTTATCTTCTGAGTAGAATACTATGCTCATAAATTTTACGCCTTCAAAGGTGGGTGGCACCACACCCTTTTCCTCCTCAGGCATAATCTCAGGAGTGGCATTGAGGATTAAATGGTCACTTGCACCATGGAAATCAAGATCCAAAAGACCTACCCTGTAACCATTCTCAGCAAGAGCTAGTGCCAGAGTTGTAGAAACAAGAGATTTTCCCACTCCACCTTTTCCACTCACCACCGGAATGATTCTCTTTACTTCCTTCGTTCTCTCTTCAATCGCCTTTATTCTTGGGTCTATCACTTTCACACACATAAGGGGGCATGACTTTTCATATTTTTAATATTATTTTTCACTTTTCGAGCATCCAAAGTTCCACATATGGAGGCATGAAATTTCTTATATGACTTGAACCACTATATGACCATGTCAAAGATAAAATGATAGTATTAGAGATCCTGTGAATGATGGCATATGAGAACCTGAGAATACAAGTATGACTTTTTTGACTGAGAGCCCCTCTCTCAAATCCTGACCTCAGTTAAACAAAAAACTCCGTTGAATTTCCGTAAGAAAAATAAGGTGGGGATAAATCCCCTCTGAATTTTAAGTACCGCCACCACTGGAACTACTTTCACCTTCTTCTGCAACACCAACAAACAGGAAGCGTATCTTCAACCCGTAAGTGGCGGTGGCCTTGTAGGATGTTGAAGCACTGAACTTTGCCTTCACAACCCAGAACTTCATCTGCGCAGATAAATCACTCTTAAACTCCAACTCTGTGCTGCATGAATAGTTGACCTCCAGCTCAAATTCCTTGAGATACACCGGTATATCAAGCTTCTGTATCTCTGTTATTCCCTCCGCCGTTCCCTGCGCAGCGGCCACTATTAAATCCTTTATTGTTGCTGCCTGCCCAGCCATTTTCTACACCTCACATATTTTGGCCCGTAATATACTCATTCTTCAGGTATGAACACCATTTTTATCGTGAAATTAACATTCTCCTTTGTGTGTGGCGTAGTCTTTGTTCTCCTGAAACCAAGACCCTTTTCTTTAAGAATTCTCTCCGTCACCACATACTTGGATAGAGACTCTAACTTTACTCCTTTTCTTATCATTGTGCTCTCAGGCATCTTCTCCTCTAACCCATCCAAATCCACTTCCAGATTTAATTCAATCTCTATTTCTGGAATGGATACTTTTAAATCATTCTCTTTGATACGTTTATATGCTTCATGTACATCTCTTGTTAAAGCTTCAATAATATCTTGGATATGAATAGCCATTTACTCACCTTAATGAAGCAGAAGATGAAGGTGTATATAATACTTTCCCTTAAGATAAGAAAAACTATTCAAGATGAAAAATTATATGAAAATTAACCCAAATATACTTCATTCCTGAAAAATTAT
>JAGHBQ010000119.1 GCA_021160945.1 Thermoplasmata archaeon | reverse complement strand
GATTACAGGTGGATTGTACGTTGATGTTACCTATGACTCCGATGCTCAGATTATAAAAGTAAAGAGAAATGACGGTTTAGAGCTATCAGTGAACCAGCTCTCCGGAGGTGCCTGGGATCAACTCTACTTTGCCATACGCCTGTCTCTAGCTGAGAGGATTCTAGATGAAAAAGGGTTCTTTATTCTTGATGACCCATTCATAAAAGCCGATCCTGACAGATTGAAAGAACTCTTTGAGATACTTAAGGACCTATCTCAAGAAGGCTGGCAGATAATTTATTTATCCTCCAAAGGTGAGGTAAAAGAGTTGGCAGAAGGAGAGTTCAGAGGAGTTATCAACTATGTCTCTGTGGATTTACTTTAATGAATATAAAATGCGGAGGAATGCTGTATGAAAGTGCATGAGTATGTGAGTGGTGAAAATGTTGGTGATTCTGAAGAGGAAATCAAATATCAAGAAGTAATAAACAGACTGCGAAATTATCCGGCAAACTTGGAAATATGGACCATAGCCAATATAGAGTTTATGAATGCCCAGATTGACCTGCTGATAATAAAGGAGAATGCACTCCTAATAGTGGATTTTAAGAATATACCGGATAAAGCAGGAGAGAGAGTGCAAATAATTGGGAATGAACACGGAGGAAACTGGAAGGTTAAATATCAGGATGGAAGAGAGGGTGATATTGGAAAGAATTTTCTAAAACAGCTATGGAGAGAGTATTCTGTCTTGACCAAAGAGCTTGGTGAAAATGTAGACAAATTCGCAAGGATTAGAAATACCGGTAAAAGTATTCACATGCTGGAGGTGCTGTGCTTCAATCAGGGTGCCGAGTATGATTACAGCCAGATACTGAATAAATCAATTTTGAAATCCTTCAAAGTGGCCACACCCTCCACATTACCTGAAATAGTGAAAAACTATGAATCCAACCAGTACATGTTCAGTAAAAGGGACATTGAGGCTATAATCAATCTTTTCAAAGCTAAGAGGATGAACTATGTAGAGGATCTCGAAGAAATTCTGAGCAAGATTCCTGAAATTATTGAATATAAATCAGTAGCTGTGAGTATTGAAAATTGGGATCAGATGAGTGAATCCGAGATAGCCATGTTATTAAAACAAGTTAGGGGCACTCCACCACCCGAAATTGAGGATATGCATCAGAAGCTTCAAAAGTTGTGTCCCAAGATAGGAAGGTATGGAAAAGAATTTGAGGCAAAGTGTGAACATGCTCTGGCACTTACAGAGCCAAATCCTTATAATGTTCTCGATAAACTCATCGAGGTATACCAGAAATATCCTGGTTATGAGGGTTTTGAAAACCACAACATCATTGAGGATATTCTTGTCTATGCTGCTTATGAAGGCATGGGTGAAGGAGTAAATGATTTCTTGCGTGAACTGTATGAAAAAATCGTCTCCAAGTGGAGTTATAAGAGAAAATGCAGAGTACTCCGAGAAAAAATACTTAAAAGAAATTTTGGGTGGTGGTACGACTCTTTTTTCACTTGGATATCTAAAGACATATACAAGGAATATCCAGATGACCCGGATATTAATTTCTTTGCCTTTATTTACTACACTCAGGTGGCAAAGGATTTTGATATAGCATGTGAGATATTCAGGCACATTGTCACCAATGATAAATTCATAAGTGAGTTCAAGATTAAATCTTTTGAGCAGTGGGGAGATGATACGGTGTTTACGTGCGGTTCACTAACGAGGGACTATGATGTTGAGTATTACCTTTCCCTGTTCAATGAGGAATGCGTTCGCAAAATACTGCATGAGGTGAAAAATAAACACCCGGAGATACTTCCTGAAACTCTATATAAATACTATATTGCCTCATACTATTACTGGAAATGGGCAGAAAATCAAGGAGAGCAGGAAGCTACTGGAGAGCTCCTTGAGAAATTGAAAATATCCTGGAAATTTTACATGGAGTTGCTAGAGAATAATGAGTGTAATAAAAGGTGCTGGATTGTGGAGAGAATTATTATTTTGGGTATTTACGCTTTAAATACGGATGTTTTGAAACTTTTAGAAATTTTTGAAAAATATAAAGATTGTATGGATACAGAATGGGGGTTTGAAACATGGTGCAGAGTGGCCTTAGAGGCAAGAGAAAGAGGAATTGAAAGAGTTGATGATAGCTATATAATGAGAGTGCTGAATAAAGGGCTAGAGAAATATCCTGATAATGTGCCTCTCAGGCTTGTAAAGATCCACGAACTTCTTGAGGATTCTAGAAAGGGAGAAGCTCTTGAAAATATCCACGAACTTCTGAGGAGGAGAGTAGATGGTAAAAAGAAGAGTCTCAAAGAATCTTTAGGAAATGAATACTATGTTGAGTATACCATGGAAAATTTACTCAAATTATCGGAGGAAATGAATGACTACGAAAATATGTATGACCAACTCAGACGTATTGAATCTCTTGGACTTGAGGATTCTGAAAAATATATTGTCAGGGGATATAGAACATTTGCCAAGTGGATACTTGACATATATAGTGACAAAGATGTTGAGAGTACTAAGGAGGAGAAGGGGGAAGGAAAGATAACCCTGAAAGATGTTATTCTGGACAAAGAGATTATAGAGGAAATTCAAGAAATAATAGAGGATGTGAAGGATGGGTGTGCAGATTCATTCATACTCTATGGACCACCTGGTGTAGGAAAGACCCATCTGGCCGAGGCCATAGCAGGTGAACTGGGATATGAGTTCATTAAGCTCACACCACATGATGTGCTAAGCAAGTGGGTTGGAGAATCTGAGAAAAACATAAAAGAGTATTTTGAAAGAGCAAAGAAGGGAAAAGTAGTTCTCTTCATAGATGAAATTGATGGTCTTGGATATACTCGAGAAAATGCAGAACATGAGTGGGAAATTATGAGGATAAACCAACTCATGCAGAGCATAGAGGATTTGATGAGAAACGGAAAGCATGTGCTTTTGATAGGGGCTACAAACTATCTGGAGAATGTGGATAAGGCTCTAAGAAGACCTGGACGTTTCAACTCTATAATAGAAGTCCCCATCCCTGGGCCTGCGCAGAGAGAAAAGCTATTCCAATACTATTTGAAGAAACTTAGTGAAAGAATGGGTTTCAGTATAGATCCCAGCATAGACTGGCAGAAAATTGTGAGTCTTAGTGAAGGTTTGACGGGGGCGAATATCAGTAACATCATAACAAGAGATCTAAGAAGAAAAATAAAAAAGAGGGATGATAAAATAATATGCGAGGAGGACATATTGAGTGTTGTAAAGAGAGAACAAAAAAAGATTGATAAAGTGGGTTTACCAGGATACTACTGAGCCCTTTCTTAATTTCTCCCTTTTTTCCCGTCACTTTTCTACTGCTCATATATCTTCTTCTTAATTCTTTGGCAAACGAGCAACGATAGTTGCGAGTTCGCTCTCTTAACAGAGAGCTAAATAATTTCCCATACTCTACAGATGTTAATCAGGAAAGAAATGTTTTAATATGAGCGGGGGATTTTAAAGATGTGGGCAACATAGAATTTTTAAAAGGGATGTTTCGTGAATATTACTTAAAGAATGATATAATATTACCTC
>JAGHBQ010000159.1 GCA_021160945.1 Thermoplasmata archaeon | reverse complement strand
TTTATGAATTTTTTACAGACAAAAATAATAAAAAAATTAATAAAAAATAGGAGTGATATAGTTTCACTCCTTGTAGAGATCATAGAAAGAGGGGCATCTGTCCCTTATAGGGTTATATTCAAACCCGTGAAGCCAACTTCTATATACTACAACACTTTTCCTTTGGACTAGATATATAAGAGATGGATCCTCCATAGCTATTTCCTGAGCTTGTTTGTAAAGTTGTGCTCTTTTCTCCGGGTCCACTTCATATTTTGCTTTTAAAACAAGTTCATCAAAAGTATCATTGTGCCATCCTGTATGATAGGTATCTCCATCGATCTCGGCGGATGCCAAGAATGGGAATATATAACAATCAGGATCATTGTAATCTGGGGCCCATCCTAATACAAGCATTTGATAATCTCCACGATCCATCTTGTCCAATACTGTAGGTCTTGCAAGGGTTTGTACCTCAGCAGCAATGCCTACATCAGCTAAATTTTCTTTAACTATCTGAGCAATTTTTACATATTCTGGGTAAGTCGCATATGCTAGGATATCAACAGAGAATCCATTTGGATAACCAGCCTCTGCAAGAAGTTCCTTTGCCTTCTGCGGGTTATAACTATACATAAAAAGATTATCATCGTGACCAGGCATACCTTTGGGTATTGGTCCTTGCATCTGTATAGCGTAACCCATAAACACCTGATCTATTATCGCTTGATAGTTGATAGCATAAGAAATAGCCTGTCTTACAAGTTTGCTGTGTAATGGATTTGGTTTGCCTTCATAGACAGGTCTGCAGTTCATCTCAATCATCTCAACATTGTAGGTAAGTCCACCTTTTTCCACCACTATTCCTTCTTTTCCCTCCACCTCACTTATATGGTCACAGGGAATATTTGCCATATCAGTATCTCCTTTTAGTATCTCTTGAACTCTAGTAGATATCTCAGCCACATTCCTTCTTATTATGTACTTAACATGCTTTCCTTCCCAACCACCCCAATAGTTGGGATTCCACTCTAGTTTAATATACTGGTTATGTTTCCACTCTACAAGCTTATAAGGTCCTGTACCCATCATATGCTCGCTCATCCATTCATTATCTTCATTTGGCGTCACGCCACCATGCTCATTCACGTACTTTGGATCCACTATAGATGCAACTGTATGCGACAAGGCCGCCAGGAAACCGCCATATGGCTTGCTAAGCTTAAATTGCACTGTATAATCATCTATTATTCTCACACTACTTTCTCCATCTGGACTATCCCACTGGCCACTGGAGGTATTGTAGGGGTACATAAACTGACTAAGTATCCAGGACACTCCTGTCTGTGGGGAATTCATTATCAGTACACGATCAAATGAGAATTTAACGGCCTCGGCATTGAAAGGATCTCCATTACTAAATGTGACATTCTTCCTCAGGTGGAATGTCCATACTTTTCCAGAGGAATCTACTTCCCAATCTGTTGCGAGTAAAGGATGAACATTCTCGGTATCTTTTCCTTTGTAGGTCACAAGAGTCTCATAGACATTATAAATTATGGAAGACCCCACCACACCGTAACACTCGGCAGGATCTAAAGTTTGAGGATCTCCCTGTTCATCCCACATAAAAGTATCTGGATTTTTCACAGATGGTCCATGGGTCTCAGAGGGTTTATTATAGTACACTGCCAAGGCTGCACCTACTATTATAACTATAACAACTATAGCTATTATTCCATACAGGGCATTTTTACTCATTTTTTGTCACCTCCTAGAGTTCTCTTCACAGAAAGAAAGAAAGGAAATTCTTGTATTTAATATTTTTGAATATCCCCTGTTCTCAAAACATAATCATAAAGCAAATAATTTACACTCATAAGAACTTTTTTATTCACACCCACTTCAATATTTTCACCTATTTTTTACGCTATTACAAAAAAATTGAGTATAAAATCCCAAATGATAGAAAATTTTAAATACAAGCATTTTATTGAGTTTATGCGGGTGATATGTGATGAATAAAAAACTGCTAGCTGCAATCTCTGTGATTGTGGTAATAATAATAGTGATCGGCGTGCTTGCTGCCGTACAGTCTACACAGAAACCCCAAGCTGAGAAGAAAAGACTTCTGAGAATAGGATTCTCGTGGCCAACATATATTGATCCTGCTGTAGGGAGCGATTATTCAAGTTCTACGGCGTTTACCAATCTTTACGACCCTCTGATATTCCCAGGAGAAAAGGGTGTACCAAAGCCATGGGTTGCCGAAAGCTGGGAGACTTCTCCAGATGGTCTAACTTGGAGGCTTCATATTAAACAGGGCATTAAATTCCACAGCGGTGATGAATTAAAGGCCGAAGATGTAGTATTTTCTTTCCAGAGACTTCTCACCATAGGTAAGGGATACGCATATCTATTCACGCCATACATTGATAGTGTTACTGCTGTGGATGACTATACAGTAAAAGTTACCTTAAAGAAACCCTACGGACCTTTCGTGGCCGCTATGATGAGAGTGTATGTGCTCGATAAAGATGTGGTAATGCAGCACATAAAGAAACCAGGCCCATATGGAGATAATGGAGACTACGGTACGGACTGGCTCCTCACCCATGATGCGGGTTCAGGTCCATATAAAGTGAAAGAAGTTGTGCTGGAGGATCATGTCTACATGACAAGATTCAAAGATTACTGGGGACCTATGACCGAGAATGCTGCGGATGAAATACACATGCTTTCTCTGGCACAGCCCGCAACTGAGAAAACGCTGTTAACACAAAAGCAGCTGGAAATATCTTCCCAGTGGCTACCGGAGGAGACCATAGATGCTCTGGCGAAAGAAAATTATTTGAAAGTCGCCGCCTTCCCCGGTGGAGATGAATTCTACATCATGATGCACACTAAGAAACCTCCTCTGGATGACATTCATGTGAGAAAGGCTATTGCATACGCCGTGGATTATGACACAATAGTGGATCAGATATTCCCGGGGAATCCAATTGCCAAGGGTCCTGTGCCTTCATACCTACCGGGGGCGGATCCAAATCTACCAACATATTACAGAGATCTGGACAAGGCTATGGAGGAATTGCAGAAATCCAAGTACTGGCCAGATATAAAGAATAATCCTAATAAATATGCGATAGATTTTCACTGGATTGCCGAGGTACCTGCAGAGGAGAAAGTTGCAATAATGGTGGCTCAGAATCTTCAGGAGATAGGGCTTAAGGTAAATGTGGTGAAGGTGCCCTGGCTCTCAGTAGTGGAGGAGATGGCAAATATTTCCACCAGTCCTCATATGGTTTCTGTGTTTGTGTCAGCGCATTATGCTGAGGCAGGTTCTTTACTGGAATCCAGATACCATTCCAAATCTGCAGATACCTGGGAGCAGAATGAATGGCTTCTAAATGAAACCATTGACCAGATGATAGAGGATGCACTTTCTACAATTGATACTAATGAGAGATATCAGGAGTACGCTGAGATACAAAGAGCAATAATGGAGCTCTGTCCAAGTATATTCCTCTTCGACCACATGCTCAAAGTGGTGCATCAGGATTATGTAAAGCTGCCCCAAGACGAGGGTTATTACACCGGTGTTATGGGCTACGATTTTGACGGGAGGCTCATTGAAGTTTTGAGCACAACATAACCCATTTTTAATATTTTTTATTTAAATATACAAAAATTTACCCCTTTCAAGCGTTTAAAGAAAAAAAATTTAAAACAAAATGTTTAAATATATCCTTGTTATAAATGTAAAAAGCAAAATTGTTAGGTGTGTGTTTAAAATGAGGGCAATATGGAAGTATGTGGGTAAGAGAGTGTTGTATGTGATTCCCACACTGATAGGTCTCTCTATATTTATCTTCATCCTGTCCAGAGTACTCCCGGGAGATCCTGCACTGATGGCTGCAGGACCCAATGCCCCAAAATGGGTGGTAGAGCAAATTAGACACCAGCTTCGATTAGATAAACCTCTGTGGGAACAGTACTATTACTGGCTTGTTGACCTGTTTCATGGAGATCTGGGGTACTCAATATACACCAAAAGAAGTGTTACTGTGGATGTGGTGGAATATCTCCCTGCATCATTACAACTTATATTTCTCGCCGCATTGTTTGAGATAGGTGGAGCTTTAGCACTGGGCATAATATCGGGTAGATATGCCTATAAGTTACCGGACAATATGGTAAGAGTGCTTGCATATATAGGGATTTCTGTACCCTCATTTGTCTGGGGTCTGCTTTTCCAGTTAATATTTGCCTCTTTAATTCCACTGTTCCCATCCCATGGGATGTACAGCTATGGTACAATTTCGCCACCTCGAGTCACAGGGTTCTCTCTTATAGATTCCCTTATTGCTGGGCAATTCGACACCTTTGTGGATATCCTCTGGCACATGGTGCTTCCAGCTTTTGCACTTTCGCTGGGTGCAATGGCACAGGACGCAAGAATAATTCGAGCAGGTATGGTAGACACCCTGCAGAAGGACCATGTTTCTTTAGTGAGAGCTTACGGGATTCCAGAGAGGACCATATTTTCTAAGTATATTCTCAAGCCCTCATTGGTCCCTGCAGTAACTGTTATGGGCATGGATATAGCATCCTTGCTTGGAAATGCCTTTATGGTGGAGATGATTTTCCAGTGGCCAGGATTTTCGAGATATGGGATAAATGTGATGCTCAATAAAGATATCAATGGCATAGTGGCAGTTGTTCTTGTCATAGGAATTATATTTGCCATAGCTAACATTCTCGTGGATGTGGTGGTTGCATATCTTGATCCGAGAATAGGGAGGCGGTCAGCATGAGCAGAGCTACAATATTATCTGAATGGTGGAAAACACTGGAGTTAAAGAAGAAATGGTACAATTTCAGTCGCTCACCTCTATCTCTTATAGGTCTAATAATCTCTCTTTCAACCATTATCTTGGCGATCTTTGCACCATGGATAGCACCATATCCAGAGCATGCTGGGTTTTATACAGACTTTGAACACGCAAATCTGCCTCCAAGCTGGCAGCATTTGTTTGGTACTGATGAGTTCGGAAGGGATGTACTTTCAAGAACTATATTTGGTTTCCGCTATAGCTTGATGATGGCCGCTGTTGTGCTTACTTTAGTGGTTCCTGCGGGAGTTATATTGGGCCTCATAGCAGGATATTATAGAGAAAGATGGATAGGAAAGCTGATAATGAGAATATCGGATATCTTCATAGCTGTGCCTCCTTTAGTGCTCGCTTTATCTGTATGTTCTCTTCTGACTCCCAGTGCATTTCACGCAATGATGGCAGTGTCTTTGATGTGGTGGCCTTGGTACACAAGATTACTCTATAATGTAACCTCTTCCATTAAAGAAGAATATTTTGTATACGCAGCCAAGGTTACAGGAGCAAGTAGTGCTCACATAATGTTTAAAGAAATATTTCCAAATGCGATGGGTGCAGTTCTTACGAAGATAACACTTGATGTTGGATGGGTTATACTACTAGGTGCCTCACTAAGCTTCGTGGGCCTTGGTGCACAGCCTCCCACACCGGATCTGGGCACAATGGTTTCTGATGGCGCCAAATTCTTACCCGATTACTGGTGGATAAGTATGTTTCCTGCACTTGCCATTTCCTATATAATACTTGGATTCAATCTCCTAGGAGATGGCATTAAAGATGCTTTCGAAGGGTGATAGGGATGGATAAAGATATTCTGCTGGAAGTAAAAAATCTGCATGTAGGCTATAAAACGCATATAGGCATCTCCCATGTGCTTAAAGGAGTTCATCTTACCGTGCACAAAGGAGAAAGAATCGGTGTTATAGGTGAATCAGGAAGCGGAAAAACAACAACGATGAAATCTATCCTGAGAATACTCCCTTCCAACGGGATGATCAAAGAAGGCGAAATATTTTACCAGGGAGAGAATATTCTTGAGATGAAGTATGAGGAACTACTAGAATTGAGAAGGAAAAAGATAAGCATGATCTTTCAGGACCCTACCTCTGCATTAAATCCTCTTTTCAAGATAGGCCAATTAATGCTGGATATAATAAAGCACTCCTATAATCTTGAGGAAAGCGAGGCAAAGGAAATGGCTTTGAAAGCACTTAGAGATGCAGCATTACCTGACCCTGAAAGGGTTTTTGATTCCTATCCGTTTCAACTGAGCGGGGGAATGAGGCAGAGAGTATGCATAGCCCTGGCCTTAATTGGAGATAGAGAACTTATCATAGCGGATGAACCAACCACAAATTTAGATGTAACAATAAAAGCACAGGTATTGAATCTCCTAACCAAATTAGTTAGAGAACGAAATGTCGGATGGATATTTGTTTCTCAGGCTCTTGGCGCAGTGAGGGAGAATGTTGATAGGGTATATGTGATGTACGCTGGCAACATAATTGAATGGGGTCCAACGGAGAAGGTGTTTTCCAATCCTATGCATCCATACACCCAAAAACTTCTGGAATGCGTTCCCAAATTGACAGGAACAGAGTTTTCAAAGGGCATAAGAGGACGAATTCCTAATTACTTTAACCCACCATCAGGATGCAGGTTCCATCCCCGTTGTGACTTTGTTATGGATGAATGCAAGAAAACCTTCCCGGAGCCTGTGGAGGTTGAAACAGGACATTTTGTAGCCTGTAATCTCTACAGAAGGAGGTAGTAAAGATGGAAAATGAATATATCTTAAAAATTCAGAATTTGAAAAAATACTTTGAAACTCCCTATGGTACCGTTAGGGCAGTGGATAACATAAGCTTAAAGGTCAGAAAAGGTACTACTATGGGCCTGGTAGGGGAATCAGGTTCTGGAAAAAGTACCACAGGACATGTAGTGGTGGGATTATTCCCACCCACCTCAGGGAAAATTTTCTTCAAAAATAAGGATATCTCGGTTCCCTTAGAAAAAAGATCAAAAGAATTGAAAAAGGATATACAGATGGTTTTTCAAGATCCTGCAAGTTCTCTAAATCCCAAAAAAATAATTAGAGATATAGTTGGATTACCTCTCAAAGTCCACAAAATGGTGCAAACAAAGGAAGAGCTGGAAGAGAAAGTTGCAAAACTCTTAGAAATGGTAGAACTACCGCCAGAAGATTTCATGTATCGGCGTCCTGTGGACATAGGTGGAGGAGAGAAACAGGCAGTTTCAATTGCGAGGGCTATAGCAACAAATCCATCTTTTGTAATCTTTGATGAACCCACCTCTGCTCTCGATGTTTCTATTCAGGCAAAAATAATAAATTCGATACTGAACATACAGAGGAAATTTAGGCTCACCTCTCTTTTCATTACCCATGACCTAAGCCTTATGAGAAATATCTCTTCTGAAGTCACAATAATGTATCTGGGAAAAGTCTGCGAGATAGCACCCACAGATGTCTTCTTCCAGAAACCCCTGCATCCGTACACTCAGATGCTTCTATCTTCAGTACCTGTGCTCACCAAGGAGGAAGAAGAGTTAAAGCCTAAAGGTATAAAATCTATAGGAGAAATCGGAAGCCCAATTCATCCTCCCTCAGGATGCAGATTCCACCCACGCTGTCCCTACGCCAAGGAAATATGTAAGAAGAAAGAACCCAGACTTATAGAAGTTGAGCCGGGACATTTCGTTGCTTGCCACCTGTACGCCGAAAAATAAAAATCAAAGAGGTGGAGAAACTACCCACAGAATTCTTGCTTCTTTTTCTCCCCTGTTTTCAGTGTAATGTGGCGTCCCCTTTACATTGTACATAAGATCTCCTTTTTTGAGATGATAGCACTCTTTATCGGTGCAGAAAGTAACTTCCCCTTCAAGAATATAGGCATATTCCTCGCTATGGGGATGTACACTGAAACCTTGTTCAGGGGATCTCTCTCCAGGGCCAAGGACAAAGATGCCTAATTCTGCATTGATGTTTTTAAAAACTGGTAGGGCTTTGTTAAGACTTTCTTTCCACTTCTCATCATCTATTTTTACTATCTCCACCATATGAAATCACTTCTCCCAGTTATCTTTTTCAAGAAATTCGTATGTGTCCCATAATTTCCAGGAATCCATCTCCCATAAAGGAGGTGTTTCGTATCCTCCTATCTTACTGTGTTTCCATCCGAAGCGCTTTTTGAGCTCAACCAAGAATTCTGCGTACTTGAAAGGTGCAATCACCGCGTCAATAACAGGTACTCCAATCTCTTCCTGTAATTCTTTGTAGAATCCAAACTGTATAGTGCATCCGAGTAAAATTACCTCAGCACCATCTTCTTCCACCGCCTTTCTGGCTTCTCTTTTTATTATCTCAGCAGTTTTCTTCTCATCTCTGTGGAAGTCCATCACGCCAAGCCCTACAGAGCGGAAGGATGCAAGCCTGTCTTTCAAACCGTATTTTATAACATTGCTTTCCATCTGCGGTATCCATTTTCTTCTTCCCACTATGATGGAGAACTTATGGCCAAGGCTCATTGCTATGGCCATTGCAGATTCTGCGGGTGCAGTGACAATTATGTCATTCACTATCTCTCTGGCAGCATCCAATCCCGGATCATAGAAGCATCCTATAACGGCAGCATCAAACCCATTCTTCTCTGCCCATTTCACTTCCGCTAAGGTATAGGGTAAAACGATTTCCTCGTAAAGGTGATACTCAATATGTTTTGGGCCTATCTTTTTACCCCATCTATCTGCCAAGGAAACTACTTTCACCTCTGTATCTTCCTGCTTTATCTCTTCCAGCAAATTCTTTATGGGCTCATTGTAATCTGTTCCCCCTACAGGATTTATCCACAATATTTTTTTCTTCATTTTCACCACCTCACAAAATTTTAAGTTCCCTATCCGCCTGGGTCAACCTTATACCCTTAGCAGATACATATACATCATCTTCTATCCTCACCCCCAGTTTTCCGGGTAGATATATTCCAGGCTCAATAGTGAACACCATCCCGTTCTCCAGAATTCTCTCAT
>JAGHBQ010000099.1 GCA_021160945.1 Thermoplasmata archaeon | reverse complement strand
GGATACACAGCGGCAGTGGGGCCAACAAGAGCCTTTATTTTGGCGGCTCTTCCAAGAGCAAGGAGATGATCTATGGTGTCATTGATTAAAGTGGTTCCTGTGATAATAAGTGCATCCACCTCTGGAATGATTCTGTAGGCAAAGGAATCCGGAAGTGCTCTTATGCGCAATCTTGGATTTCTTTCAAAAGTTAAGACCTTAAAACCTTCTTCCTGAAGCTTTGAGACAAGGGGAACCATATTTCCTATAACCGCTATTTTACTATTCTGCTTGCATATTTGAATTATCTCCTCAATTATATTTCCATAATTTATGGAAAGTTTTTCAGCATGATTGGAATTCCACAGAATATACTGTGAAATAGAGTTAAGAAGAGCAGTTCCTAAAGATCTTTCGAAAATGTTAGTAGATGAAAGCATGGATGCTAGGATTGATATTTTGGGAACCCTCGAATAACCTCTTGTGAGATCCTCCAGAGGGAAATAGGCAGTTCCCATAGCTCTTCCGAATTCTCCCTCCACAATGACATAAGAATATTTTACACCAACCGAATAATCCACGATCCTGAGTTCTTCTTTCAAATATCTTCTTATTTCATCCCACAGAGAATCCACAAGCATGAAAGGAGATTTATTTTTGTTAATTTAATTTTTGCCACAAGAAAAATCTTTATGTGCATCCTCGCATTATTCTCCATATGCAGACGGGGTTTGACATAATGGAATACGATTCTTCACTTCGCAAATTGTGGGGGAAAAGAATCTCGGCTGATTTTATTGATTTTGTAATAACCCTTGTTACTGCATTTCTCTTCGCCTACGTTTTTCCTATGAATCCACTATTTGTTCTCTTTGTAGCCCAAGGGATAATATGGTATATTTATTCGGCGATTTTCGATGCGGTATGGGGCAAAACTCCGGGAAAATTCATCTTCAATCTGAAGGCTGTGGCTTTTATAGGGGATCTTACCCTTGCTCAGGCCTTGCTTAGAAACCTCACAAAATTAAACTGGCTAATATTTGTGGGAGATATAATAGCAGGATTGAGTACTGAGGGAGACCCAAGACAACGATTCAGTGAGAGAATTATAGATAGTCTTGTAATTGCAGAAATAAAAGAAGAGAGGAAGATAAAATCGTTTAAAATAGAGGAAAAAGAGGAGTTAGAGTTACCCTAATACTCCGTTAGTTCCCGAAGTATTCTCTCCTTCATTTTGATAAGCTCTAATCTCTTTTTCTCTAATTTTCTGAGTTCCTCCTCTATTTTTGTCAGAGCTTCTCCGAAATCTCCATTTTCCTCTCTTATTTCTCTGTTCTCTGGATTTTCGGAATCAATTGTGTATCTGCGAATCTCAAATACACCCGGAGCAAAATCTATAACTATGCTGAATCCTTTATTCAACTCGTAAAGTTTTCGTGGAGGACCCATATCACTCTTTTCAATCCCTGCCTTCTTTATTATTTGAAATTTTTCTAGTAATTCAAGGTGTTTGAGAATAGCCTGCTGTGAAACTCTGAGCTCCTTGGCAAGCTGAAGAGCATACTGCCTACCCTCTGCCAATCTCTTGAGTATCTCCCTTCTCGTCTGATTCTCAATTGCTGTCAGTATTGCATCTATCTCGTCCATTTTCTCTTTACTCTATTTTTATCTTCTTACCTTTCTTCTTTTTCGGCTCTGCCCGCTCAAATACGATATCTAAAATGCCATTTTTGTATGTTGCTTTAACACTCTCAGGCTTAACTTTACAAGGTAGCTGAATCTCTTTGTAGTACTTCCTATCTGGAGTATCTACTTTTAGAGTGAGAACATCCTCCTCCTCATTGAGATCTAAATCTATGTCTTCTTTGTTAACTCCAGGAAGTTCCACCGTGATGCTTACTGTCTTATCGCCTTCCATCACATCTACCAAAGGCTCTCTGTACTCTTCCATATTCTCTTCTTTTATACCAAATCTCTTAGGAACATTGCCAAACTGCTGAATGTGAGGTTTTCCATCAGGACCTATCTTCATACTAAACCCATAGACATAGGGACCCTTAATCTCTCCGCCACTCTGCATCTCCTTCATTATTCTATTCATCCACTCCTCCATACGGCGGAATTCCTTCTCGATATCAAAGGAGAAGAAGTCATCGAAGAAATCCCTTCTCCAATCATCGTAATCATCATCCCTATCCTTCTTCCTTTTCCACATTTTTATCACCTCCAGTTATCAACTTAAAGTTAACTACTTTCTATTATTCTATTCTCATATTTAAATTTTTCGTAAAAATTTCATATGACCTTTTTTTCTTTTCCATTTCAGCATCCCATATTTTTCTGACATCTCTTTTTTCATCAAATTGCATTAAGGTGCAAATTATAAATACTTAAATTTAATACCCTTCCTGATGAGTGTAACTTTGGGTTTCCTGATGATTCTTCTCTCAATCCTTGTAATAATTGTCCTTCCCAGATTTAAAGTGCATATCGCCATAGCCATATTTCTGGGAGCAATTTTTCTCCTCCTCACTCTTGGTGCCAATTGGACTGATGTTCTGAAGGATCTCACTATTTGGCATGATTTCTGGAGGATAATAGTTATAGTCTTTCTCTCACTTCTACTCGTGGCCCTGATGGAAAAAATGGGATATCTTGAGATTATGGTAAATTCAGTAAAGAATCTTGCTCCCTCTCCCGGAGTTTCATTCGTATCAATATCTGCCTTCATAGGTCTTCTTCCAATGCCCGGTGGAGCTTATGTATCTGCAAGATTGGTGGATCCAATTGCAAATCAACTTAAGCTGAATCCTGTGGAAGCTACTTCTCTCAATTACTGGTTCCGTCATCTATGGGAGTACTGGTGGCCTCTTTATACAGGAGTACTCGTTGCTGCCTCAACTTTCAATCTCACTCTTCCAGATTTTGTTACACACATGCTCTTCCTCACAATTCTCGCCATCATAGGTGGATACCTATTTCTCTATCATCCAATAATGAAAAAAAGAAATATTAAGAGGAAGACTAAAAAGGATAGAAGGTATCTTATAAAACTTCTTTATTCTTCCTGGCCTATCTTAGCAGTAATGATTGCTACACTAATTTTGAGAATTGACCTCTTCTATTCTATCCTTTTCATCAATATTATCCTTATTG
>JAGHBQ010000204.1 GCA_021160945.1 Thermoplasmata archaeon | reverse complement strand
GTATTATTTCACTCAACTGTTTTATAACCATACAGAAGATATGTGTTCACGAGAATGGAAATTGTGAGCAAGAAGAAGAGTAGTGCAGAGAGATTAAAAATAAAAAATTTCGAGTTTTGGAAGTAATCCAGCATTGCTCCACCAATTAATGGTGAGATAACAGAACCTATGTTGGATGTAAAATTGAGCAATCCAATAGACGTGCCCACATTTTTTGTAGTAGAAGCTGCAAAACTTCTGGATATGGGGAGAAAACTTCTTCCAGAAATGAAAAGAAGGATGGTACCCATAATAGTGAGAGGAATGCTGTTTATCATTAAAAACAATCCTGCAAAAAATGAGAGAAAGGCAAGAGTCCACATGGCATGGCGATAGCTAAATTTATCAGATAAATAGCCTACTCCAAGTGTCCCGACTAGAGCAATTATGGTAGCAACTGAGAGAAGAATGGTGGTAATTTCTTTTCCTAGACCCATTATTTCAGCAAGATAGAAAAGTATGACCTCACTGCCTAGGGCAAAGAACATTCCGTAAAAGAGAGAAAGAGAATACAGATAAAAACTTGTTCTACGGGTTCTTTCATTTGAAGGTTTTTCTTTTTCCTTAAGTCCTCTGAAGGGAGAAGAGAGAAGGATTCCGAGGAGGTATAAAATTGAGACGGTAACAATCGCATATTTTATATTTCCAAGCATAGTGTTGTAGAGGAGATAGCCTATGGAGCCTCCTAAGCCCCCCATAACATAATAGACACTCATAAGCCTGCTCTTAATTCTCTGCTCAGAGGAAAAATGCACAAAAGTCTGAATGGTGGGCCAAACCATCGCACCGTAGAGACCGTCAAATCCACGGAGAAGGAGCATGAGGGGATAGGAGGCATGGAGATAGAGTAGAGAGTCTATGCCAAGACCCAGAAAACCTATAACCACAATAAGAAACCTGCTAACTCCTTTATCTGAAAGTTTTCCAAGAATTGGTGAAAATATTCCTCGTGTGAGCATGAATACTGAACCTAAAATTGTGATTTCAAATACTGTTAATCCCATATCTCGGAGGAAAAAAGCTATAACTACCCTGAGTAATCTTGCAGCTATTCCTCCAAAAAGGGGAATTACAAGAATCGCTCTATATATTCTTCCCTTTTTCATTTTCAGGAGGGTTAATAATGCCCATTTAAAATTTTATTGGTATCCGCTCAAATCACTTTGGTTCCAGTAGTTGTAAACCATGTTTTTCTGTGCCGTGGAGATATCCCTGGCAACTCCAGCATGATAGGAACCATATCTTTCGATTATCTGCTCCTCTATGGGTTTTGCTATTTTCAGAGCCTCCATCACATGCTTTCTCTCAATGTATTTGTCTCCATTCATCACTGCAAGGTCTCCAGCAGCCCTTATCAAACCTCCCATCTCTCGAAGCCTTAGTGTCAAGCCCTTTTCCCCATCTATGACCTTTGCTCTCCTTTTTCCTTCCTCTATTATGGCTAGTACTGCATCCCTGGTTGCATGAGGTATCCTCCCGTCCATAGCTATCTCCTGAGCCACAAACTGTGCATACTTTGCCCTATTCTCTTCTGTATCAGGCATTGAGGTTTTAACAAGAACCTCATAACCCTCTCCAATAATCCTTGATCTTAGTGGTGATAGAATGTTGGGTATATCTTGTATATTACAGGCAGCAACGAGTATGAAATTACAGGGTACATCGTCTACCCTAACACTTGCCCCCGCGCTTTGTGGATTTCTCCCCGCTATTGGGTATTTCTTTTCCTGCATTGCTGTAAGGATGTCTCTCTGCAATGCACCGAGGTGAGTGATCTCATCTATGAAAAGCACCCCCTGATGAGCCTCATGGATCGCTCCAGGAACCACCCGTTTGTATGGAGGAGTTCCCAGTTGAGGGTGTCCTCCATACGGGTCATGACGTACATCTCCAAGCAATTCGGTTTCACTTGCTCCAGTTGCCATCACGAAGGGATTTCTTTTGAGGGGCACTATAACTTTGTAGGGCTTTTTCTTCTCCATTGCCCTTCTCTTCTCCAGCATACTCTCATCAAGAACTCTTACTTTCTCTCCGTCTCTCTCATATACGATAATCTTCTCTTTTCCACCTTCTCTAGCTGTGGTTGTAACCTTTGAAGGTAAGGCGGCTATCCCAAAGGCGGCTCCTATAGCACCAAAAATATCACCGAATGGTCCCATAGTGGTCTGTGCAGCTTTAGGAGTTCCACATTTGGGACATATGAGTTCGGAAGGAGAGGAATAGGTGCCGCACTTCGGGCATCGAAATCCGAGCTTTTCTGCTACATGTGGTGGAATATCCTGAGGTTCCATAAGAGTTCCTTGAGCAGAAAGTATTTCTCTCTCTTCCTCCTCAACCTCCCTCTTATTTTTTACCTCCACAAAGGGTCTCTCGGGATTTTGTGGATTGTGAACAACTCTGATCTCTTCAGTAGGGGGTGGAAGATGAAGAGCAAGAGCCTGGGCAATCATGCTCTTTCCAGTACCAGGAGGACCTACAAGGAGAAGATTTCTCCTCTGCGTGGCAGCCATCTTTGCCATTTTTATAGCATCATCTTGACCTATAACTCTCTCCAGAGGATCCCTTGGAATCATTATCTCAGCAGTCGTTTCGAGATCTTTTAGAGTAAAACCTTTTTTGGGGTCTATCATTTTTTCACCATTTCTTTGGTGAGAAGAACCATCTCTACAGGTTTCTTTGTGACATTGCCTATTCGGTATCCAATAATTTTCTTTATTCCCTTTTCATATGCAATATCTACAAGTTTTTGAGAGATTATTCCTCCAGTCATTATTGTATCCGCCTCCTCTTTGATTTCCTTTATCTTTTCGATTAATTCGTTGAGAGGTATTTTTTCTACTATTTTTCCCTCTTTTAGAAGAGCTGCCTCCTTTTTATTGTTGAGCTCTTTAAATATCTCTCCGAGACTTTTTTCTTTTTCTTTCTTTTCTCCAAGATCTATCTTGTTCATAGCGATATATTGATCCACAGGCATCTTGTTTCTCAGAGCTTTGACTATCTGTTTGTATGTCAGTTCCTCCACCTCATATCCTGGTGGGGCTCGGGCAACAAAATCTATATCTGCAATCTGAAGAAGTTCTTTAAGTATGAGATCTCCACCATGATCTCCATCCAAAAATGCGGTTACTATCTTCTTCTTGCTCAGCTCTATTATCGTTTGGGGTATGTTGGTTCCGTTAACAGCGATTGCATTCTTTATCCCGTAATTCAGAAGGTTTATGACATCACTTCTTCCTTCCACAACAATTATTGCATCACTCTTCTCAACATTAGGCCCTGCCGGAAGATGATCCTCGCCATAACTTATAACCTCTTCTATCTCTACAGCCTCTCGTACAGTCTTTATAAGATCCTCGCTAACCTGCTTGCCCTGCTTTATGAGCATCTGAAGAAGCTCCTTGGCCCGATCAACAACTTTCTGTCTCTTGGTAGCTCTTATATCCTCAATGGCGATTACCTCAACTCTGGATCTGCAGGGACCTACCCTGTCAATAGTCTCTAACGCGGCTGCAAGAATTGCAGTCTCCACTTGATCAAGACTGGAGGGAATTAAGATCTCACCCACGGATTTTCCCCTTTCAGATTTTATATTTACCTCTATTCTACCTATTCTTCCACTTTTTTGGAGATCCCTAAGATCAAGCTCATCACCAAGAAGACCCTCAGTCTGACCGAATATGGCTCCAACCACATCCGGTCTTTCAACTACTCCATCAGTTTCAATTTTAGCTCTTATTAGATATTTTGCCGCATAAGGATCAGTATTCAAATTAATCACCTCCATTATTACTGGGAAAAATAGCCATCTCTCATCCTCTTCTCGGACGAAATGGATGATGTGATTATAAGTTGAGCGTGATATATGATGAGGTGAGGGATGACCATTTTTCCCCTGGTGGGTTTATGTAACGGGAGTTTATAAACTTTATTATGAAGATGACCAACGAAAATTTTTTCCTTCTCATAGGTTTATAAAGGAGAAACGAGTAACGCCAGTTACGAGCAAGCCCTCCGAAAGAGGGGCGTAGCGTAGGTGCCCCTAAGCCCCTTTAAAAAAGGTGCTTTACCCCCAAAAGAGGGAGGGGTGTAGAGAGGGGAACCGTAGGTGCCCCTTCGGGGGTTTAGAAAGGGGGCGTAGCCCCCTTCTTAGGGAGGGGTTTAGAAAGGGGAACCTGCGGTTCCCCTTCTTAACAGTATATTTTTATACCTTTTTACCTATTCTCCTACATGAAGCTCATAAGAAAGGGTAAGGTTAAGGAGGTGTATGCACTAAGCGATGAGGAGTTACTTTTCAAGTTTACCGACAATATCTCTGTATTTGACAAGATCATACCCTCGAAGATACCCAAAAAGGGAGAGACTCTTTGTAAAACCTCTGCTTACTGGTTTAAAAAGATAGGGAAAGCAGGGATAAAAAATCATTTTGTGAGCTGTGATGATTCTCAAATGATTGTGAAAAGATTTCGTATTCTTGATAAAGTGAATCCCAAGGAAGGTAATTATCTTATTCCGCTTGAGTTCATAACCCGTTACTATCTTGCTGGCTCTTTATACGATAGAATAAAAGAGAGAAAGGTGGATTATCATGCTCTTGGATTCAAATGTATGCCAAAATATGGAGAAGAGCTTCCCGAACCCTATTTTGAAATCACTACAAAGTTTGAGAAATTTGACAGAAAATTGGATTGGAATGAGGCAAAAATTATTGGAGGTCTTTCAGCTCAGGAGATAGAAGAAATAAGGGAAATTATTTTGAAAATTGACAGGATAATTAAGAATGAGGTGGAGAAGAGAAATCTTATTCATGTAGATGGAAAAAAGGAATTTGCCTTGGGTAAAGATCGTGAGATTTATGTGGTGGACACCTTTGGAACAATGGATGAAGATAGATGGTGGGATAAGAAGAAATATGAAGAGGGTGAGATTGTTCAGCTGAGTAAAGAATTTGTAAGACAGTATTATCGAGAAACAGGTTATCATGCGCAACTTATGAACGCAAGAAAAAGAGGAGTGGAGGAGCCGCCAATTCCACCACTTCCAGAAGATATGATTAAAAAGGTTTCAGAACTTTACATAGAGATGTATACTCGTATTACAGGACTCAAGCTTGATTAGAATCGTGCACGAAGAACCTCTATACCTTCAGAGGTGATTTCCAAAGGATGCAGCGAAAGGCTATGGGCGGTTCCTCGCATTTTCAAAATTTGTACATATCTTTTGATTATATTTTCTTCGCTTTTCATTATGAGGGTTATTATGCCATCGGCGGTATAGCCAACATCCACGGGATATTTTTCTCTTTCATTAACTTCGCCTGTTATTAAAGTAACAGTTGATAATTCCTTAAGCATTGTGACAAGATCGAAGAGGAATTGTCTATAATTCTTAACATAGGGGTTCACTACGTTTATTGGATCAATAACGATTCTCTGGGGCATAGTGCGGGCCACAACTTCTTTTATTTTTCTCAAGATCTTTGCTTCTTCCATTTCTGCTAGGTCTTTTCCCAGATCCAAGTATTCAATTGTTCCATCTTCAATATACTTACTATCAAAAAATTCAAAGGTAGACATGAATCGGAGCATCCATTCCCAGCTTTCGCTCAAGGTGGATACGTATAGACCTTTCTCTCCTCTTTTAGCACCCTGTATAAGAAACTGAAAAGCAAAGGTGGTTTTACCTGAACCCGCAGAACCTGAGATTAGAATTATGGAAGGTATAGGAAATCCCCCTTCTATAAGGGAATCCAGACCATTTATACCGGTGGGGATCCGACTAATCTGCAATTTTTATCACCTCCTCCCAAAGCATAATTCTATCTGCTTTGTTTT
>JAGHBQ010000104.1 GCA_021160945.1 Thermoplasmata archaeon | reverse complement strand
GAGTGTGATAATTCGCTCTCATCCTGCAATGGACACCATGTATGGAAGAAGAGCCAAGAAAGCTCTTTTAGGAAGAGGAAAAATAAATCACATTAGAGCGGCCATTTATTATGCTCTTGATGTAATCCACTCTATAAAGAAGTACTATGGGAAGGCAGATAATTTAATAGTGGTTCGCTATCTTGTGGGTGTGGCATATCTACCCTACCCCCTTGCCAAAATTTTGTACAAGTTTTTTACCTTATTTCTTCCCACCTCACCCTATATGTTTTTCCTTGATGTTAAACCTGAGGAGGCACTGAGAAGAATAAACGGAAGGAGAGAAAGAGAAATGTTTGAAAATGTGGAAGAGCTAAGAAAAGTGAGGAAAAAAGCTCTGAAGTTGGTGAAAAACTGGCACATAATTGATACCCACAGAAGCATAGAGGAGGTCCAAAGGATAATTGATGATATCCTTGACAGGCTTGATGCTGAATATGAAAAATAGGAATAGTGAAAGAAGGTGCACTAAGGAAGTTAAACTAAAATAGGTGGGAAAAAATCAAATGAACAGCCACAAGATAAGTACAGCTGCAAGTCCTGTCATATAGACGCCATCAAATACTCCTGCCCCTCCTATGCTTGCCATTGGTGCTCCAAGCTCGGGTATCTTTTTCCAGTTTAATAGGTCTGCGCCAACAAGTGTGCCAAGTGTACCTGCCACATAAGCAATGATGAATGGATTCGTTCTCGTATATATAGGAAAGAGGATGGCGGCTACAATAGCGGAGATCAAAGGTGGGATGAATGAGGGTATGGCTATACCAATTCCCCTGATTGGCTTTGCAAAAGAATGTACAACCAATGTTACTACAATAAAAGCCACTAGAATTTTCACATAAGAGATGAGAGGATTGATTTCATGAGTGGGCACTGAAAAAATTAAAAGGTAGAGGGAAAAGAAAAGGGGAACTAAGGCACCACCCACATTTATGGCTATCACCATCTTTCCAGGACCATATCTGATCTCAGGTATGCGCCATCTCACTCCGAAGAAGTATGCCTCTCTGAGATATATTATTGGCTGAATGGACTCAACCTCTTTAATTCGGATATTCGCATAACTTCCAAAAAGGGAGAGTAGAAAAATTAGAAGGACAATGTAGGGTGGCACTTCCAGAGCATGACCAAAGATTATTCCGGTGAGTATTAAATAAGGTAGAAGAAATATAGATATAAATAGGAGAAAGATGAAATAGATGGGAGACATCGGCTGAAATATTAATATTTTGTTCTCTCCATAGCTGCTCATATCATAACCTCATTCTTATTTCTTTAAAAGGTATTGAAGATCGCTATATATATTTTGTCCATTACTTGGGCAGAGTCTTCTTTTTCCCATCTATAGAAGCTTTATACAAGTGATTTTCACTCCTTCGATTATTTAAGCCATTGCCCTCTCTCGGCATACTTTTTTTATTATTTCAGGAGAAAGTTGATGCACATCGCATCTCAACCATGCGAAATCAAAGATGTGCCATATTCTAATACATTCACACAGAGAGCTTTCTGATCCTCAATCTTTGCCATACCGATACTATTATGATGTTCACCGTGAAAACAGTGCCAAGATAAACCACAAGCCATGGAATCAATGACTCAAAATCCACCTTATTCACTACCCGCGGTAGGGAGTGCATCATATAATTCACTGTCCCGTTAGAGTGCCGGAATACTAAAAGCATGTCCCAGTAACCTCCATAATAAAGACTCACAGTTATGTTGAACCTTGTGCCCACATTCTGGAGATTTATCCTCTGCGGAGTGACAACCCAAGATGTAGATAGGCTACACGAAATCGCTATAAGCCGGGAAATGTTACCGTAGCGTTTTCCGTGATACTCATCCGCCGTGTATTGATAGGGGAGCAATTGCGAAAGTAACAGATAGAACTCCACAACCACCTTTTCTCCCTTATCGAAATTGAGATACTGCACCTGAAATTTCTGACCCAAACCTACTGTGTTGGGAATATCACGCACCCCAACATCATCACCCAACCCAACGGTGCTCACAGAGATAAGGATGAGGAGAGCAGTTAGCATGGTAGCTGAGAACTTTATCACAGGTCACACCCCCCTGAAGTATGCTTCATCCACAAACATAACGGAAATTATCCATACAAGAGGAAATATTAGCAGAACGGGAATAATGCCCCATTCCATAATGCCAAATATCACATAAGGAATGTAGTGAAGAGGACTCCAGGCATAAGAGTAATCCACCATTAGATATGTTATACCGGGGGAATAATCGGAGGAGAGAATGAAAAATCCCATTATCACAAGCAATCCGTAAACAACGCCAATTATTATGGAATATGCAACTTTTCTGAATAACATCGCCACTAAGAGTGAGAGAGCAAATGTGCCAACAGCAAAAATGTAAATTGCTCCCAGAATCTGCAGAAACAACAGGACAAAGTACAAGGTAACTCTTCCCCTGGCAGAACCCAGTAACATTATGAGTAGAAGAATTAGAAGTAGCTGCATCGCAAGTATTATTAGAATGCTCAGGGTTTTGCTCTAGAAAACGCTCCTGCGGGTGGAGTACACAACCAGGGGCCTGATGGTGTTGTTCTCAAATTCCCACCCGAATACAATTGAGGAGAGATACCCAGCATAGGCAGAAAAGAACAGTGAGAGAATGAATCCCATACTCATGTAGGTCCCGAGAGGATACCATGTCTCTGAGAAAAATTCACTGCTATAAAAGGAGAACATCACTATGAGCGAGAATATGAGAAAAAATATGTAAAAGCTCTTTGAGAGTACCCCTGGGTAAATCTCCTTTTTTATCATGGCCCACATCATTTTTCACCCCTCAGAAATGCGGATTCCACATCTCCCGATATCATCCTGAATTCTATCTTCTCCTCGAACAGAGCTGAGAGAAGCTCATACTCGCTCACCTCGCTGGTGTATTCACACCTGATTACATCTACAGTCTCCATCATTACTTCAATCACGCCCCTCGTTTCTTTAAGTTTTTCCACTACCCGGGAGATCTTACCTCTATCTATTATTCTCAACCGCATCTCTCTGTTCCCTTTTACCCTCTCTCCCACTTCTCCTATCTCACCCACTGAAATTATTTTTCCTTCTTTCATTATCGCCACCCTGTGACTCAGTTTTTCCACATCGCTGAGTATGTGTGTAGTAAGAAAAATCGTCGCATTTTTTCGCCTCACATACTCTCTCATAAATTTGAGCAGCTTTGCACGCATTTTCGGGTCTACTCCGCTAAAGGGCTCATCCAGAATGAGAAGCTCCGGGTCGTTGAGGAACGTTCTCGCGATGAGCAAACGCTGCCTCATTCCCTTCGAAAGATGCTTGCACTTTTTCATCATCTGACCCTTGAGCTCTACTAAGTCCAGATACTCCACGATTTTTTCGTCTCCCACACCCATAAGGTTCGCGTAGAATCTCATGTACTCATAAACATTCATACTAGGATACGGAATTTCATTCTCTGCCAGATAATTTATTTTCTTCATCCTCACTTTCACCTCCCCTTCATAGTGAAGAGTCAGACCTAGCATCACCCGTATAGTTGTCGTTTTCCCTGCTCCATTTGGACCCACCAGAGAGAAAATTTCACCCCTCCTCAAACTGAAGGATATGCCCTTAAGCACCTCTTCTTCACCGTACCTCTTCCACAGATTTTTAACCTCGATTATTACCTCTTTCTGCCCTTCTTCAGCCAACAGTATGTCACCCCCACCGTAACTATTATCACTGACAGGGGAATCAACCCGTAGACTGCAGGCACACTCTTTTCCCCATAATAAGGCCCATAATCTATGAGCTTAACGCTATGCACAGGCCCACCGGAGCGGTTGTAGAAGACGAAAAAAGCCATCTCTATACCTCCAACATCACCCTCATCTATTATCACAGTCTTGGTGGCATAATCACTTTCATCAACACCTGTAAGAACATGAGATGAAGTAAACCCGTACACACATATATCAGGTGGGATTCTGAATTTGAAATATGCAGGATTAGATAGTTGCACAGGCACCTGACAATCTCTCGCATCACAAATTCCAGGGTAAAGTCCAGGCTTTCTTCTGTCCACACGTATCTCATCGCAATTTCTGTTTGCAAGATAGCTCGCCAGAGAGGATAAGCTCAGTATCTGCAGAGCACAATCCACTATTTTCAAGCTCCCGGAACTCTCTCCCTATCAATCTCACCCACTATTTCGTCGCCCAGCTTCGTGAATCTAGCCACAAAAACTATGTGCAATATTTCCGCTCTGCTCTGCAACTTTTTGACTCCTCTTTTTATTCCCTATTTTGCTAACTGCTTAACAAAGGTCACTTTGAGATTCTGTATTTTCTAATAAATGCATAGAGAGGCCATGGGAACACAAAAAGGTCATCTCCTCTCTAATTATGTGACTTAGAAAGAGAAAGTTTAAGTAATATAAGTATATCAACCCGTAAAATTACATATCAGGTGATAGTATGCTTGAAGTAACGAGAAAGAAAGGTATGAGTCTCATAATTCTGGATATCCTTCGAGACAATAGATTGCACGGTTATGGTATAGGGGAGAAGATAGAGGAGCTCTATGGAATAG
>JAGHBQ010000055.1 GCA_021160945.1 Thermoplasmata archaeon | reverse complement strand
ATTATACTCCCAACCCAATGAAGAGATATGAAGATCTGGAATAGTCACATCATAATTGACAGGGGAATCGAATGGAAAGATCTTGAGCCCGTCTGGGGTGATATGCTTCAGCTATTCTTCCAGTACTCCCGACAGTTTATCGATGAACCTGAAACAAGAGAGCTCATAATTGAAGAAAATCTCGTAGATCTGAAACATAACAGAAAACCGGAGGGTTTTAACAGGGAGGGAAAGATGAGGATAGTAGTTCCGCTAAGTAATGACAGAGAATTTTTCATATACAGAGGCGTATACAGCGATGAGGTGCGAGTCATCACGGAGAAGATATGCTCCTTTCTGGCAAGAAATGGTATAAAACATAAGGTGGAGTGGAACGATATGCTTCTGTATGAGATGAAGAAGAGGCGAAGATAATGAAAGTGGAAGATGTGATGAATAGAAATGTAATTACCTTAAAACCGGATATGACAATTAAGGAGGCTACCCAGCTCCTGGCAAAGAAGGGAATAAGTGGAGCTCCTGTAGTAAACACTGAAGGAAAACTTATTGGGATACTCACTGTGAAAGACGTTCTTGAGATACTCAAGGAGCAGATAGGGGGACTTGGAATCTATATTTTTCCAACGCCCTTTGATTTTATGGAAACCATACCCTTGAGCTTGCCCCAAGAATCTCAAAAAGACATTTTCAAAAAGATATCCAGTATAATAGTGGAGGAAGTCATGGAAAAAAGAGTCCATTATGTGAAACCCGAAGATGACATATACGATGCCCTTTACCTTTTAGTAAAAAAGGAAGTATCGAGGTTGCCTGTAATAGATGAGGAGAAAAGAGTAATAGGCATATTAACCCGTAGCGATATCCTTCGTGCTCTCAGCAAAACTTCACAGAAAGTTTCCTAATAAATAGGCAGCGAACAATCCTGCAGTTATGAACACAATAAAAGGTATTTTGGGCTGGACCCATACCTTATTTTGCCCAATTTTCTTTAGCTTTTCTATGTCTTCCTGGGTATGCTCACGGGGAGAGAGGTAAAGAACATGCTCCCCATCCACTATTCTTTCCATAAGCCACACATGATGGTATTGAACTTCATCCAGAGGTAATCGGTAGCCCATAAACATTTCAGGGAATCCTGTGTCGCCTTTAAGAGCATTCATTATTCCCATACCCACGAGGAACAGAAGGAAGAATATGCCTGCATACAGAAGCGCGAGAAATGCAAAAGGAAAAGTTATTTCCACAATCTCCACATATTTTGGATTCCAGAGGGGAAATATTGAAAAGAGAGTTCGAGGATATGTTGGTTGGAGCAGTGTTATGCTCATTAAAGCTCTGGCATCTGCCCTCCCCTTTATGAGCCGAATTCTATACAATGCCCTGAAAAGAAGAATTAGAATGGTCATCACAAGGAGAGGTGTGATGTAAATTTTTTGGAGAATCGCATACACCAAAGCGGATAAAAATAAGAGAAGAGAAACACCAATTGAAATGTAAGAATATAGCCTCTTATCCCACTCCACAAACCATTCATAAAAAAGTATTATGGAGGGCAATATGGCAAGTATATGAATGAGAGTATGATACTGATAAAAGAGAAGGGCTATGGAGAAAATTCCAAGGAAAAACCATACAGCTGTGCTTACAAGCCTCTCCTTTAGATCCGAGTAAGATGCATAGATAAAGAACGGCATCGCCAAAATGAATCTCAGAAGATCCAAGGAAATCATAAAATAAATTATTCAAATCACATATTAAAAATTTAGGCTCCAATTCTTATTCTCTGCAAATAACCCTATTGTGAGCATACACTTCTATAGGGACAATAAATGCACCACTCCCCTCTTCGTGGAGTAAATATTCCTTTTTTTATCCTTGAAGCAGTTTTATTTATCTCCGAATACAGGTTTTCAATGAGTTTTACAGATAGTTTTATCTCTCTGAGCTCTCCCGTGTAGAGAGAAACCAGTTTAGCTCTTGGTAGGATGTAATTGTTTAGATAAAAAATGAGAGAGTAAAAGGCTATCTGCAACTCATATCCATTTATTTTTCCTGTTTTCAGTTCCAATATCTCATCTTTACCCATTAAATCTGCAATGCCAAAAACTTGCACATCTCCAACCTTACTATACATTCTCACTTCTTTCCTGTAATCTTTTCCCCTCAGCTTCCAGGAGAGCTTAGAAGATATCTCCATTATTCTCCTTATCTTATCCAAGTATCTTTCCTCACTGTTGCTAAGAATGAGAGTATTTTTAAGAGAGCTATAGTAGGATTGCATATCCCGAATATCTTCAAACTCGCTGCATAATTCATCACTGTAAATTAGCTTTCTCCCTGATTTGATCTCTTTCCATATTTCATTCGCATTCTTTTCCACATCCCAGAAGTCCATGAGATTATAAAAAAATCGATGCATATATCTACCTATCAAAAGATCTGCATACTCAGGACCACGCAGAGGATACTCTCTTTCAAGATGGTATCTAAGGGGACATGTGGCATATGTTGCATATGAGGAGTAACTCAGCCTCATGGAAGCACCTCATAACTTCCACCAAAAGCAAGACTTTTCTCCATTTCTTCCTCCATAAATTTTTGGGCGGAGTAAAATGCTTCTTCCAAAGTTAACCCCTTAGAGAGATACGCCATAAGAGCCGAAGAATAGGCACAGCCAGTTCCATGCACTGTTTTTGGGAGGAGCTTCGTTTTTATCTTCTTAATTTCATCAGAGATGAGATAGTTCACCCCGCTTAGATGTCCTCCTTTTATTATAACATCTCCTCCATATATTTCCCTTATCTTCAAACCTGCCTTAATTGCAGTATCCTCATCTTTTATCTTAATTCCCGAGATAATCTCTGCTTCAGGTACATTTGGCACTATCACTTTTGCAAGCTTCAGTATACCCTCTATATTTTCCATAAGATTTAACACATAACCATTTTTGGCGGACAAAAGAGGGTCAAAAATCACAAACCATCGATTCCTCTTTATTTTGTCCTCAAGAATTTTTGCAATTTCTCCGCTGCCCACCATACTTATCTTCACAAACTTTATTTCCTCTCCCTCCAAAGAATTTATTTGCCTCTCCACGTCCTCTCCTTTTAAAGGATGAAAACCGTAGAATCCATCAAGGTTTTGAAAGGTAACTGCAGTTATCACTGCAAAACCATAAACACTGAGCTTTCTGAATGTTAGAATATCACGAATGACACCTGCTCCTGCAGTGGGATCAAAACCACCTATGGAGAGAAGTTCCATAAGCATGAAAAAAAACAGGTGTATAAAAATTTGATGTTGAAGTTTGAGAGAAACATTAAATATCCAAGATGGCATCTACCACTATGCGAAGATCAAGATATCAGGGGGTATACACTGATGGGAAGAATTATTACACTCCAACAGAGGATCCAGAGCCTGTATATGGTGAGAAAATAGTGAGAGAGGGGAAAAAGCTCTACAGGAGATGGGATCCCGCGAGAAGTAAACTTGCTGCAGCCATGTACTTAGGTCTCGAGAATTTCAAATTTAAAGATTCGGCAATTTTGTATCTCGGAGCTGCCACAGGAACCACTGTGAGCCATATCTCCGATATTTCCCATATTGTGTGGGCTGTTGAAATATCCCCTATCTCTATGGAGTCCCTAGTTTCCCTGGCAGAGAGAAGGAGGAATATAATCCCCATTTTGAACGATGCCAGAAAGCCTGAAGAATATTCCATTTTTGTGGATTCTCCCCATGTGATATATCAGGACATCTCTCAGAGAGATCAGGTGGAGATATTCATCAAAAATATGGAGCATTATGAGCCAGAAATTGGCTATCTCATGCTCAAAACGAGAACAATAAATGTTAGAAAAAAACCTCGAGAGATTCTAAAAGCCACCACAAAATTAATAGGAGAGAAATTCACAATCAAGGAAATCATTGACCTTAAAAGGTTTCAGAAGGACCACTATGCTATCGTGGTGGGAAGATGAAAGAGAATATATTGGTGAGAATCTACCGTTTTGCTTTTCCAATTATTGTTGCTGTAATCTTCATACTCTTGCTCTACATCCTTTTTCCCGATTCTATCTTTTATCACATTGGAGGTATCCTCGTTCTTTATCTCATCCCTCCTGCAGGAAAGGAAAGCATGGTTCCGGCCGCTGTTTATTTCCTTAAGGATAACTATGGAATATGGAGCATATTTATCGCTTCCACTCTTATATCTATGGTGGATATTCTTGTTGCCTGGTGGGTCGGGTGGAACTGGGATCTTGTGAAAATGATACCTCTACTGGGAAGATATATACAAAAGCTGGAAAAAATAGGGAAGAAGAAATGGAAGGAGCACCGAATTCTTAGAAAATTCGCATATGCAGGCATAGCCGCGTTCGTTGCTGTTCCCTTTCAGGGTTCAGGAGGTTTAACTGCCACAGTAATTGGGAGAATCTTCGGCCTTGAAAAATATAAGGTTCTGGCTTCCATAGGGCTAGGGGCAATTATAGGTACCCTCATCATTGGTTTTGGTGCGTACTTTGCAATTTTCACATTTGGAGAAAAAGCACTCCTCATAATTGGAGGAATAATTATATTCATAATCGTACTCTCGGTAATATACAAATGGCTCAAGGGTGAGGAAATATGAGAATTATGGTGACCGGAGGTGCCGGGTTCATAGGAAGTCATCTTGTCGATAAGCTCTCTGAAAAGCATGAGGTCAAAGTGTACGATAACTTAAGCTCGGGGAAAATAGAGTTCATAGAGAAACATATGAATAAGAAAAATTTTGAGTTTGTCAAAGCCGATCTTCTTGACTTAGAAACCCTCAAGAGAGAAACAAGGGATATCGATCTCGTATACCATGTGGCCGCAAATCCAGATGTGAAACTTGGTGCAAAAGACACCAAGATACACTTTGAGCAGAATGTTCGGACCACATACAATCTTCTGGAGGCAATGAGAATAAATGATATCAGGGATATAATTTTCACATCCACATCCACGGTTTATGGAGAAGCAAAAACAATCCCAACACCTGAAGATTATGGGCCTTTGATACCTATATCTCTCTATGGAGCATCCAAGCTTGCAGCGGAGGCTTTTATAACATCCTATGCCCACACCTTTGGAATGAAAGCAGTAATTTTCAGATTTGCTAATATCGTTGGTCCAAGAAGCACTCATGGAGTAATATATGATTTCATAATGAAACTCAGGAGAAATCCAAGGGAACTGGAGATCCTTGGAGATGGTACTCAGAGCAAATCATATCTGTATGTGAAGGATTGCATTGATGCCATAATATTTGGATACGAGCACCGTAAGGAGGATGTGGAAATATTTAACATAGGAAGCGAGGACTGGATCAATGTCAGAAAAATTGCAGATATAGTAGTGGAAGAAATGAAGCTTAGAAATGTTAAATACAAATTTACCGGAGGAAAAAGAGGCTGGAAAGGAGATGTGCCAAAAATGCTTCTCTCAATTGATAAAATTAAGAATTATGGATGGAAACCTAAATATAACAGTGAGGAAAGCGTAAGGCTCACTGTAAGGCATCTCCTGAGAGAATTATGATGTGAGAATATCTCTTTCTATAATCTCCGGTTCCTGCCACTTGATATGCAGCTTTATTTTCAATTTATCTCTGTGATACGATACTTCAAAATTCTCAACCTGAGAGCGATAAAGCTTGTATCTCTTACCGTCAGGTGTGAGTTTTGTATCCTCAACTTTTATCAAACCAAAACCTTCCAGTTCTTTGATCTTCCTGTAAGCACTAGCCAAGGGAATATCAAATTTGTAGGCAATTTCCCTAACCGACATAGGTTTAATCGCTGAGGCTGCCAGGATTTTAAGATTATATTCATCCATCAACACCATTGTTAGAGCACGCCTATCCATATGCATCCCCAGCTTTGAGATGAGCAAATTCTTTTTTAAAAATTTCGTAGCTATTTTCTCTTGGGATAATTACGCGAGATATCCTTT
>JAGHBQ010000006.1 GCA_021160945.1 Thermoplasmata archaeon | reverse complement strand
TATGATCACATTGTAATTTTTGTTTAGATCTCTAAATCCCATTTTTTTCTCCATATAATAAAGTGCCTTGTAGTTCATCGGCTCTGTTACATACGAAACTTCGTTGCTATTCATCTTGCTATCTCTTGCTTGGGAAGTACTCATGGCAAAAGCAGAGAGCACCACCAGGCTCAAGATTACTATCACAAAACTTTTTCTCAAGACATCACCTCCGGATTTTTAAAAGCTGGATTTTTTCATTCATTAAAATCGACCTATCAGAGGTATATCATTAAGAGATATTTAAGTTTTTTATTTCGATTAAAACAGGAAATATGGTGGCGAGTTATGGATACTCTAAGAAGTAAGCATATTTATAAGGTGAAAATCCTTTCCCCAAATATGGAAGTTGAGCCAGGTGATCTTGTTGAGGTAAAAACGAAAAAGGGAACCTTTCGTGGAATTTTGATGCCTAAGCATGAATTCAGTGATGAAAATATCATCGTTCTCAAGCTTGATAATGGCTACAATATAGGGTTAATTCCTGAAGAGATAAAATGCATTAAGAAAGGGATTAGAAGGAAGAAAAAATCATTATATAAATTTGAGAAAAAGGATCTTCCTCAAATATCAATAATCTCAACTGGAGGAACTATTGCAAGCTATATAGATTATAAAACAGGAGCAGTTCATCCAGCACTCACTGCAGAGGATCTCATATTCTCTGCCCCTGAAATAGAGGAGGAGGCAAATATAAAAGCCTTCGTACTCTTTAATATACTAAGCGAGGATATGAATCCTCTCTATTGGATTCAGCTTGCAAGGAAGATCAAGGATGAATTGAAAGAGTCTCATGGAGTCGTAATACCCCATGGCACAGATACGATGAGCTACACATCCGCCGCTCTTTCTTTCATGTTCTCAAAGCTCTCTGGACCTGTTATCTTAGTGGGTGCTCAGCGCAGCTCAGATAGACCAAGCAGTGATGCGTATATGAATCTCATATCCGCTGTAAGAGTTGCGAAGAGTGATCTGGGGGAAGTTGCTGTGGTTATGCATGCCACAACCAGCGACGATCATTGTTTCATTCATCGCGGTACGAGAGTTCGGAAGATGCATACATCCAGAAGAGATGCCTTTAAGAGTGTTAACTCCCAACCTCTTGGGGAAGTTCGTGGTAATAAGGTTATCTTCTATGAAGGGTATAGGAAGGTAGAGGAGGATGTGGAGCTTTATGATAAGCTTGACGAGAAAGTTTCCCTGATCTATTATTATCCAGGAATGAGTGGAGAGCTTATGACAAGAATGCTTGAGGGAATGGATGGAGCCATAATAATGGGCACAGGATTGGGACATATAAGCAATGAGATGATTCCCCTGCTTAAGGATTTCATAAGGGATGGTGGTGTTGTGGGTATGAGCTCTCAGTGCATTCATGGAAGAGTGAACCTGAATGTCTACTCCACAGGAAGAAAATTGAAGAAAATTGGAGTTATACCTCTTGAAGATATGCTTCCAGAGGTGGCTTATGTGAAGCTCATGTGGCTTCTGGGAAATTTTGAGAGGGATGAGGTCATAAAGCTTTTGCCTCAGAATTTAAGAGGTGAAATTTCTGCCAGGAGGATGATCATATGGTAAAATGTGGACTTGAAATTCACCAGCAACTGGCTACAAAGAAATTGTTCTGCGAGTGTAATTCAGAATTAAGCGAGGAAATCCTATATAAATTTGAAAGGGTTTTGAGGCCTACACAGAGCGAACTCGGAGAGATTGATAGAGCTGCATTGGAGGAGAGCTTGAAAAAAAGAAGATTTATTTATGAAGTAACACCAAATTCCTGTTTAGTTGAAGCAGATGAAGAACCTCCTCATGAGTTGAATAGAGAGGCTTTAGAGATAGCCCTGAAAATAGCTCTGATGCTCCATGCCAAGATAGTTGACGAAATCCATGTGATGAGGAAGATAGTTATCGACGGTTCAAACACCTCTGGATTTCAGAGAACTGCCCTCATTGCCGTAGATGGCTACATAGACACCTTCTTTGGCAGGGTGAGAATTCCCACAATATGTCTTGAGGAAGAAGCGGCAAGGAAGATAGAGGAGAAAGATGGAGGTGTGGTTTATCGCTTAGATCGGCTTGGAATACCTCTTGTTGAGATATCCACCTCTCCTGATATGAAGAATGGAGAGCAGGTAAAGGAGGTGGCAGAAAGAATATGATATCTTCTGAGAGCAACAAAAAAAGTTCGCAGAGGGGTTGGAACAATAAGACAGGATATAAACATATCCACTGGACAGGGAAGAGTTGAGATAAAAGGTGCATCAAAGCTTAATTTGATACCAAAGTGGGTTAACAATGAGATAGAGAGACAGGAGATCCTAAAAGAGATAGCAAAAATACTGCAGGAAAGAAATGCCATGGTGGAGGAGAAGATATATGATCTCACAGATATATTTGAGAATACCTCTTCAAAGATAATAAGAAATTCGCTTAAAAATGGTGGAAAGGTTTTGGGAATAAAACTTGTGGGTTTTAGAGGAGTTCTAAAGCAGGGAAAGTACAGGCTTGGTAGAGAGTTCGCTGAAAATGTTCGGGTTTTGGGAGTTAAAGGACTCTTTCATGGGGATGAGCTTCCTGCTTATGGGATCACTTCCGAAGAGCTTGAGAGGGTGAAAGAGAGATTGCATTTAAATGATAAAGATTCCTATGTTATCATCGCCGAGAAAAGGGAGCGAGGAGAGCTAGCTCTTCGCAGGGTTATTGAAAGGGCGAAAAAAGCGATTGAAGGCGTGCCCGATGAAACAAGAGCACCCAAGGATGATGGAACCACAAAATATCTCAGACCCCTTCCTGGTGGTGCAAGAATGTATCCCGAAACTGATATACCCCCAATAAAAATTGATGAGGAATATATTGAAAAACTGAAAGAAAATTTACCTCCTTTACCTGAGGAGAGGGCGCAAGAGCTTGTGTGCATGGGGATAAATTATGATCTGGCATGGCAGCTTATAAGAGAGGATATGGATGACCTGTTTGAAAAGTTGACTAAAAAATATGGAAATCCAACTCTTGTCGCAAGAGCCTTAATAAACGGATGCAGGAATATAGACTATGATAAAATTTTCCTCTATTTCTCTCTGGGGAAATTTTCCAAAGAGGCGCTTGATGATATTGTGATGAGAGCATGCAATGGGGAAAATATCGATGAGATAGTAAAGCAGTTTGAGGAGAAGATAGATGTGGATGAGATAATCAATGATATTGTTGCCCAGAAGATGGATTTCATAAGGGAGAAAGGAATGTATGCGTTCAAACCTTTAATGGGGCTGGTGATGAAAAAACTTCGGGGAAAGGTGGATGGGAAAATTGTGAGTGAAAAACTTCGGAGAAAGATAGAAGAAATTTTAGAATAGTTATTTTTAATAATCTCCAAGTCTTTTCCTTTATGATGCTGATCGCTCTCACGGGTACCCCGGGGACAGGGAAAACTTCAGTTGCGAAAGTTCTTGAAGGAGAGTACAGAGTAATATATCTTAAAGAGTATAGAGAGTCGTGGATGTATTGGGACGGAGAGAGGGATAGCTATGTAATAGATCTCGAAGTTTTAAGGAAGAGGGTGATGGAAGAAGATAAGGATGAAAAAGTTATTGTGGAGGGCCACTATTCCCAGGAAATGCCTGTGGTTATGGTGATAGTTTTGAGATGCCATCCTCGTGAGCTGGAGAGGAGATTGAAGAAAAGGGGTTATCGAGAAGAAAAAATCAAGGAGAATGTTGAAGCAGAGGCTATGAGCCTTATAACTTCAGAAGCTATTATATACCATGGAAAGGATAATGTATTTGAGGTTGACACCACGTGGAGGAAAGAGAGGGATGTGGCCAAAGATGTGAGAAAGATAATAGAAACAAGGGATAGGAGCTTCGCTCCAAGAATAAACTACTCGGAGGAGATCCTCAAATGGTACTGAACAAATATCGTAAAAATGTAGATTCTCTTCTTACTAAACTGGCAAAGCCATTTTTAAGAGTTAAGCCCAATACTGTGACTTTGGTCTCTCTCTTATTTGCGTTTCTGGGAGGACCATCTTTCTATCTTACCAAATTCTCCTCAGGGTATCTTTTTCTTGCATTTCTGTTTATTCTTCTCTCAGCCCTTATGGACGCCCTGGATGGCAAAATTGCAAGGTTGAGGAAACTATCCAGCAGAAGAGGGGATTTTCTTGATCATCTGGTTGACCGCTATGCTGATACAATGATAATAGTTGGTATTGCACTCAGCCCATACTCTACGCCACTTTTCGGGTTATTTGCTCTCACAGGGGTTTATCTTACAAGCTATATAGGTACCCAGGCCCAGGCGGTTGGATTAAAAAGAATATATGGTGGTCTCTTAGGCCGAGCGGATAGAATGCTTATCCTAATAATTCTTCCCTTAGTGCAGTACTTCTGGTGGGGACACTACTTCTCAATCTCCTCATGGGTCCTATTATTATTCGCAATTCTTGGCCATCTTACTGCCCTTCAGAGAATCTGGAATGCTTGGAGAGCCATTCCTTTCTAAGCTTATAGTAGAGCAGAGGATGCGTCATCCAGTTCTTCTCACATAATTTATCTTTGGAAACATCCCGGAGGCATAAACCATAAGCCTTCAAAGTTTCACATTTGGGGACTTCATACTCCTTTCCCGATATTTTCCCAGTGATGTGCTCTATCTGATACCTTGTCATATCCTCTCTGAAATCTGGTGCAGTGGCGAATAATTTTAATATTTCCTCATTCTTCATTCCTATTCTGTGAAGAAAGGTAACCAGAAAGAATCTTGCCTGATGAGGTAAGTTTACTCCGCTTCTCAAATTGGCAATGATGGCCCTAATACATGGTGGAAATGCCCTGCTCTCTACCTCACCAAGCTCTCTGGAAGAATACTGGGAGATGAATTTGTCTTTGAGCTGAAGAATTTCTCTTATATCATTTTCTACATATTTTCTCAAAAATTTTGCCTCCCCTTTTTTCTCTTTAATTTCCTTTACAAAATTACTCACAAATGCTTCTCTGATGATTTTTATAAATATTTCCCTGCTTACAGGGAGCCATCCACCTTTAAGGGGGTAATTAATAAGGCGGAAACTCTCGCCGCTTATCTTAGATGTGTATTTAACAAAATCAATAAAATGAACCATTCTGAAGACCATATAATTGCGATATTCAAGATGTATTTTTTTGACTTCGTCATTTGGAATTTTATATCTAATTCCCAGTGATGAAGCTATACTTTCCACCACATCATCCTCTTCACCTCTCAGATATTCTTCAAATGAATCTCTTAGATAATTTGCAAATCTCTGGATTACGATAGGATCCTGCATGGCAATGAGATAGAGCTTTGCTACATAAAAGGCGAGGAGTTTTCCAGCCTCATCTATTAATGGAAGCTCAATCTTCTGAAATGAACTCTCAATCCATTTTTTTGTATATTCTCTCACATCCTCATATTTTGCTGAGAAAAGTTCATCTAATTCTATATGAGCCACATGCTCCCTTGCCTCCGGAAGAAAAGGATATCGTGAGAGTATAAGGAGATCCATATCAGGGCCGGGGCCGGGAT
>JAGHBQ010000082.1 GCA_021160945.1 Thermoplasmata archaeon | reverse complement strand
GTTTATTAATGAGTGTACATTAGTATATATTGATGTCTAATTTCATAAGATTAAGTGTCTCAATACGCAAAGACCAGAAAGAGTGGTTAGATAAGCATCCAGAGATAAATGTAAGTGGACTATTGCAGAAAGCAATAGATGAGTTAAGGGAGAAGTATGAAGGCAGTGATTAAGGTTAAGATATATGCGAAGCACACAAAAACACAGTTATTAAGGCAAGCATTAGGGAACAGTAGGTTTATCTGGAATAAATTGTTAGAGATGAACCTAGAGAAATACAAAAAGGAAAAGAAGTTCATGTTTGAATTTGAGATGGATAAGGAGATAACGAGAATGAGGGAAGAATATCCATTTTTGAAGCAATCACCTGCTCAATCGCTTCAGCAGATTGCGAGGAAGTTGGACAGAAGTTTAAAGTTGTTTTTGAAACATAGAAAAGAAGGAGTGAGATTCCCAAGATTTAAGAAAAAGAGCAAGTATGAGGGAATATTAATATTTCCACAGTGGTTCAAGTTTGAAGGAAAGAAGTTGAAGATACCAAAGATTGGATGGGTAAGCATAAAAGATAAGATAACAGAGAAGCCAGAGTGGGAGAAGATAGAGGAGACTGCTAAACAGGTGTGGATAAAAGAGGAGCCAGATGGGTTCTTTGCCTACATAGTGTATGAGCGAGAGAAAGAGGAAAAAGAGAAGAATGGAGAAGCAGTAGGTATAGATGTGGGAATTAAAAGCACGATAACAATGAGCAATGGAGAAGTCCTATCTCTGGACAAGGATAGAATAATGAGAATAGTTAGGAAGATAGAAAAATTGCAAAGCATAATAGACAAGAAAAGGGAGATAAACAAAAAGAGAGGGATAAAGTATTCAAGAAGAATAGCAGAATTAGAGAGAAAGAGGGATAGGTTATTCAAGAAGATAGAGAGTAGAGGCAAAAGATACGAGCAAGACCTGTTCAAGATGTGGCTATGTAAATCATGATTTGAAGTTGAGAGATAGAATATTCAAATGTCCAGTATGCGGATTAAGAATAGATAGAGATTTAAATGCTTCAATAAACATATTAAATAGAGGATTGGAGTGTATAGCTCCCTCGTCGGGACATGGCGAGTATATGCCTGAAATGGCTATCTCAGGATAGCCTATAGGCAGAACTCCCAATGGGGAGTATGTCAGTTCAGCTCTCTTACTATTTTATTCAATATCTCTTCAGCTTTTTCTTTATTTTCAAACTCTACGGTTATTCGAACCTTAGGCTCTGTGCCAGAAAAGCGAATTAAGAACCAGCCATCATCTAAGGATACGCGGTATCCATCAACTCTCCCTACTTCATAGTTCTCCACAAGCCTCTCTATCCTTCTTCTCATACTTTCTCGATCTTCGTAATAAATACTCTTCCTCAGAGTGTAGTATCTGGGAAAGCTATCTACAAGCTCATCAATATTCACGCTCATAGCCAGCTCTGCAAACTTCAAAGCAGAATATATCGCATCTGGAGTGTAGCGCCATGCTGCAAATATCTGCGTTCCACTATTCTCCCCGCGAAATTCCACACCCAGCTCTTTCATAGTAGCGGATACATTAGCATCACCCACCTTGCAGTGAATCACCTCTGCGAAGTTATCCAGAAGCATTGATGAGTCTACAGGAGCAACTATTCTTTTAAACCTGAGAAGCTTGACAAATATGGCCAAAAGCTCATCACCACTAAGATATCTCCCGGAAGAAGTTATCGCCACAAACCTATCAGCATCACCGTCATGAGCTATCCCTAAATCAGCTCTTTTCTTCAAAACGAGTCTTTTTAGAATCTCAAGATTCTCCTCACTGGGCTCACTACCATGTCCAGGAAACTTTCCAGATGGGTGACAGTTAAGCGTAGTCACCTCTGCACCTAACTCCCTAAAAACAAATGGTGTCAAAACGCTTCCTGCACCGTTGGAGCAGTCTATAACCACTTTCAGATTCAGTTCTTTGAACTGTTTGAGAAGAGCTTCTCTATGAATATTCAGCAGATTCTCCTCTTTCCATTTTCCAACCCTTTCCCAAGCTCCGATCTTTCTACCCTGCAACTTTGAGAGTTGCATATCTGTGAATGCGCTACCATCAGAGTTCCAGAGCTTTATCCCATTATACTCAGGAGGATTGTGAGAGGCAGTTATCATCACACCCAGATCGTGATTCTTCGCACCGTAGGCAAGAGTAGGTGTAGGAACATTACCACCGTAATAGACATCGGCACCTCCTGACATTATGCCTCCTGCAACTATGGAAAGAAGAGCGTCGGATGTATCACGAAAATCAGAGGCTACCACAACTTCATCAAAATTATTACCTATGCATATGCCAAGCTGATATGCTATCTTTAGAAGCTCCTCGCTCCATACCATCCGTATCCCTGAAGAGCCAGAGAATTTCATAGTGTAGAGAATGATTAAAAATATAAAAAGTATTATTCTACAGTCACGCTCTTTGCAAGATTTCTGGGTTTGTCAATATTTCTACCCAAAATGCGAGCAGTATGATAGGACAGAAGCTGTAGAGCCACCACATTTACAAAAGGAGAGAAGAGAGGATCAATATCAGGAACTTTGATGAGAGAATCCACATATTTACCAACTTCTTCGGATGGAGATAAAGCTATAACATATGCTTTTCTGGCGCTCACTTCTTTTATGTTTGAGAGCATCTTCTCATAAGTTTTATCCACCGGCACTAGAGTAACAACAGGCACTCCCTCTTCTATAAGTGCAAGAGGTCCATGCTTGAGTTCTCCCGCTGGATAGCCCTCCGCATGTATATATGAGATCTCCTTCATCTTAAGTGCCCCCTCCAGAGCAATGGGGTAATTTATGCCCCGCGCTATGAAGAAAATATCCTTGCTATTGGCAATTTTCTTTGCTTCTTTGATTATCCTTGGCTCTACAGAGAGGGTTTTCTCAATGTAGTAGGGCACTTTGCGCAGAGTATTTAATAGAGATTCGTATCTCATTGGGGAAATGAGCATCTTATTTCTTGCAGCCTCTATCGCAAAATAATAAAGCGATGCAAGCTGTGCAGTAAAGGTCTTAGTAGCAGCCACTCCTATTTCAGGACCTGCACTGGTGTATAGAACCATATCCACATAATTTGTGATGGAGCTACCAACAACATTCGTTATGGCCAGAGTGGTATTCCCCGCGGCCATTGCTTTTCGTGCTGCAGCAATAGTATCTGCAGTCTCTCCACTCTGTGTTATAAGCAGTGTCAGAGAATTCTCAAGCACTTCTCTGTATCTGTACTCTGAGGCGTAGTAGACATAAACAGGCACATGGAGAAGCTCCTCCATAATGTACTTGCCCACCAATCCTGCGTGATAGGAAGTGCCGCAGGCAACAATAACCATGCTATCAAATTCAAGATCAAGATCGTTGCGAGAGATAAGTGAGTGTATTGTGTTATCCACAGCTATCGGCTGCTCAAATATCTCTTTGAGCATAAAATGCTCATATCCAGATTTCTCAGCATCTTCCAGACTCCAATTTATATATTCAACATCTCTCCTTACCTCTTTCTCATCAAAATCGTAAATCTGGACGAAATCATCGGTGAGCTCACAAACCTCCTTATCTTTTAAAACTATCACACGATTGGTGTACGCTAAGAATGCAGGTATATCTGAAGCCAGGAAATTTTCATGATCTCCTATGCCTATAACTAGGGGGCTCTCGTTCTTAGCTGCCAGTATTTTGCGCTCATCTTGATGTATGGCTGCTATTGCAAATGAGCCTTTAAGCTTTCTTATAGCTTTGAAAAACGCATCTTTTAAATCTCCCTGATAATACTCTTCTATCAGATGTGCGATGAGCTCACTATCAGTATCTGAAACAAACTTATGTCCCTTCTTTATAAGCTCTTCACGAAGTGATAGATAATTTTCTATAATTCCGTTATGCACTATGGCGAGCTTTCCCTGACAATCCAAAAATGGATGGGCATTTTTATCACTGGGTATGCCATGAGTGGCCCATCTTGTATGCCCTATACCCAAACTACCATCAAAATCCACCTTCAGATTATCAATGGATCCCCTTCTTTTTTCAACCTTAATCTCATCAGCCACTATTGCTACTCCTGCAGAATCATAACCCCTATACTCCAGCCTTCTTAAAGAGCTTAAAAGAACTTCCCTGGCACTTCTGAACCCAATATATCCAACTATACCACACACCTATATCACCCTCTCCCCATTTGCTACATCTTTATCAATGAGCTTCAGAGCTCCAATATTGCTGTTCGAGCCTATGAGCACCCCAGGATGCACTATCACAACTGAGCCAATAGATGCACCATCTCCAATAACCGCTCCTCCTGTAACCTCTATAACTTCATCATTCACTATCCTCTTTATTTTACCTGATAGAGTAACAAACTTTGGAGCAATGTATACATTCCTTCCTATCACACTGTCTTTTATTAGAGCGTTTATTCCTATATTTGTATTACTCATTATTATGGAATTTTCTATATAGCTCATAGCTCCTATTCTAACTCCATCTCCTATGCTTGTATCTCCCAAGATTACACTATTCGGTCCAATTTCGCAATTTTTTCCAATTTTCACTTTTCCCCGAATATAAGAACCTGCACCTATTTTTGTATTCTCCCCTATCTCAACATCTCCAATTATTGTAGAATCTTCTATTTTTCCAGCAAGTTTTCTCGTAGTATCTTTGAGAGCATAGCTGTTCAGCTCCAAAAGATCCCAGGGATATATGGCATCTCTCCATCCACTTATCACCTTTATTTTTATTTCCATCTCATTAAGTATATCTGGAAGATCGTAGATACCTTCTCTCATTCTCTCCTCTATCAGCTCAAATATCTTTCCATCGAAATGTCCCATACCTGTGAAAACTATAGCCTCTTCGCTTTCTCTCAGCTTCTCTTTTATCTTCACTAACTTATTGCTCTTTTTCTCTATCACCCCATATTTCCATGGCCTGTCGCTATAGCTACCCAAGATCGTGTTAACCTCACTTTTTAAAAGCTCTTTTACACATTCAGAAGTTACCAAATTATCTCCATAGAAAAGTAAAAACTCATCATCCATCCTTGCATGGTATAAAGCATGGGCTGTGCCTAACTGCTTTTTTTGAACAGCATAATCTATACGGGCACCAAACTCTGAGCCACT
>JAGHBQ010000143.1 GCA_021160945.1 Thermoplasmata archaeon | reverse complement strand
TCATGAAAAAGGAGTGAAAATACACGAGGCAAAGCCCCTGAAAGAGGAGGCACAAAAAACAGCACGCCTTTTAAATCTTTTTGTGAACAAAAGTTACAAGATTCTGAAAGAGCACCCGCTGAATAAGAGGAGAGAAGCAGAAGGGAAGCTTCCTGCAAATATACTTTTACCTCGAGGCGCAGGTATGGCACCGCACTTGGAGAATTTTCAGGAGAAATACGGAATGAAAGGTGCTTGCGTAGTTGGTACACCTCTCATAAGGGGAATATGCAAGATGGTGGGAATTGAACCAATAGATTTCTCAGGTGCAACGGGAAGCTATGATACTGATATGCGTGGAAAGTTTGATCATGCAGTGAAAGCTCTTCGATCCTATGATTTTGTTCTCGTAAACATAAAGGCGCCAGATATTGCCGGCCACGATATGCTCCCTCAGAAAAAAGTTGTGGTTATGGAAAAAATAGATGATGCCGTTGGGCATCTTCTGGAGATCATACCCGAGGATGTGGTAGTGATAATAACAGCAGATCATAGTACTCCATGCACGGTGGGAGATCACACTGGAGACCCAGTTCCTATCCTGATCTATGCCGCAGATACCCGCAGAGAAGGTGAGGAATTTAACGAGATTTCCTGTGCAAAGGGATCTCTTCGAATAAGAGGAAAGGAAGTTATGAGGATATTGCTTAACATCACCAATCGTGCCGAGAAATTTGGTGCATAACAGGAAGGAATTTTTAAATAGCCTAATACTTTTCGGGGCATATGGATATTCCCAAGGACAATTTCCCCGAGTGGTATAACGAAGTAATTGAAAGAGCAAAGCTCGTAGATAAGAGGTATCCTGTTAAGGGAATGCATGTGTGGCTTCCTTATGGGTGGAAGCTAATGCGTAACATAGATGAATATTTCCGCAAGATATTTACTGAGCACAATCATGAGGAGGTTTATTTTCCCCTTCTTGTTCCTGAAACGGATTTTAAAAAAGAGGGAGAGCATATCAGGGGATTAGAGAATGAGGTTTACTGGGTTACTCATGGAGGGGCTACCCCTCTTGATGTTAAGCTTGTTCTTCGACCCACAAGCGAGACTGCAATGTATCCTCTTTTTTCTCTCTGGATAAGAACTCATGCGGATCTTCCTCTCAGGATATTTCAGATAGTTAACGTTTTCCGGTATGAGACTAAGCAAACAAGGACATTCATAAGAGTGCGAGAGGTACATTTCTTTGAATCACATACCGCACATGCCACTGCTGAGGAATCTGAGGAGCAGATTAGGGAAAACATAGAGATATGGAAAAAGGTTGCGAAAAAATTGGCCCTTCCTTATGTTCTTGTTAAAAAAGCTGACTGGGATAAGTTCCCGGGGGCACATTATTCAATAGGAGCAGAAACCATAATGCCCTCAGGAAGAACTCTCCAAATTGCAACAATACATCAGTATCTCCAGAACTTTGCAAAGGCCTATGATATAAAGTATCTTAAGGAAGATGGAACCCACGATTATGTACACCAGACAACCTTTGGAATGAGCGAAAGACTCGTGGGTGCAATTGTAGGTATCCATGGTGATAATCGCGGTCTTGTAATCCCTCCTGAGATTGCACCTATTCAAATTGTGATAGTGCCCATAATCATGAAAGAGAAAGAAAGAATTCTTGAGGAGGCTAAGAAAATTGAGGATGAGCTTAAGCCTTATTATAGAGTGTATCTTGACGACAGAGATAATTACACGCCCGGCTACAAATTCTACGAGTGGGAGTTAAAGGGTGTACCTCTTCGTCTGGAGATAGGTCCGAGAGATCTTGAAAATAATCAGGTAGTTCTGGTTCGCCGTGATACTTTTGAAAAGATCAACATTGGTAGAGAAGAATATATGGAGAAGATTGGTGAGCTACTCAAGGAAATTCAGGAGAATTTGCTGAGGAGAGCGGAGAAAGAGATGAGAGAAAAGATCAAGAAGTTCGAAAATCTCGAAGAAGTTAAGGAGCATAAAGGAATTGCAGTGGTTAACTGGTGCGGTTCTGAAGAATGCGGGCATAAGATTGAAGAACTCACAGACAAAAAGATAATAGGCATACCCCAGGAAAAGAGAAAAGGTATATGTGCAATATGTGGAAAAGAAACAGATATAGTGGCCTATGTGGCTAAACCTTACTGAGACCGAGAAAGAAGAGCACCAAGAATGCCGAAAATTATTAGAGGGGCGGATATCGAATATAGTCCTATATCTGTCCAAGCATCATAGAGAAATGCCCAAGAAATGTAGAATATCACGCCTATAGCTAAGAGCACAAGGCTTAGATACCAGAGCCATCGAATCATAAGAGTGGATGTACATTCACTATAAAAACTTTTTATCTATTCCCAGAAGATCCCAGAGGGTATCAATTGTGAAATCTGCAAGCTCTGATGAGGATAATCTTCTTTTAATTAAGATTGCCACGCATTCTCCACCCTTAGCGGCCATCATATCTTTATCATCATCCCCTATGAGTACACATTTCTTGCACTGCATTTTCTCCTTTATTATCTCGATGAATTTTGGCGCAGGTTTCACATAATCAAGGTATCTGTAATTTTCATAATCTTTTCCAATGATAAGATCAAAATATTTTATGAGATTAAAAAGCGAGAGAACATAGCGCATACAACTAGTTGAAGAAGTGCTCCATGCAATTTTCTTTCCCTTTAAATGCTCTAAGACCTTTGTATCCTCGTATGCGCTTAACCTTCCTTCCCTAAACATGAATTTTCTGTATTCAAGATTTTTCTTATCCACCTTCGCCCAGAATTTCTCTGCAGGAACTCCATATTTCTCTGGGTATCTTCTGCTTATTTTACCTTCTATCATCTCTCTCCATATTTGGAGATCCAGGGGTATATTCAATTCTTCAGCAACTGGAGCTACAATGAAATCATACCATTCTTCAAAGCTGAAATCGCGATATTTAATCAGTGTGTCATCCACATCAAAGATATAGCAAGGCATAAACCAAAATTCTATCCCAGTTATTTAATTTCTTCTCTCTCGGTGGTTTCAAAATTTATAGCGAAAATTTTAAAATGATGTATGAGTTATGCCCCCCATAGCTGGGGCCGTAGCTTAGCTAGGTTAGAGCGCCCGGCTCATAACCGGGCGGTCGCAGGTTCGAATCCTGCCGGCCCCATTAAGTCCATTGAAAAAAGGGCTTTGCCCCTAAAAACTGGAGGTGGGCCAGTAGCTTAGCTAGGTAGAGCGCGGGACTCTTAATCCCGTGGTCGGGGGTTCGAATCCCTCCTGGCCCGCTACTTTTGTAGCAGGGTTCGTCTGGATTCGCTACTTCTACATCTCCTATTTTCTCGTTCTTTACTAC
>JAGHBQ010000116.1 GCA_021160945.1 Thermoplasmata archaeon | reverse complement strand
CTTATTCTCTTCTTACTTGGAAGTCTTTATATATACAGGACCTCCATAGATGCAGAAAAAATTTCGGTGACAGAAGCCCAAAAGTATCTTGGAAGATATGTTGAGCTTCAAGGAATTGTTATTCACGCAAAGAAATTTGATAATGGGATGCTTTTGACAATTAGAGATGATAATGCTACTCTTCAGGCATTTTTAAATTTTCAGGAGAATATAATACCAGGCACACGAATAATGGTCAGGGGAGTAGTAACAAAATATAGGGGAAATATTGAGCTTGTGGTGGAAGAGAGAGATGAACTTAAAATAATCAGATTTCCAGAAGAGTTTCCTCTTTCTATTATTCTCTCATCGCCTGAAGATTATCAAAATCTTCTTGTGCGAGTGCGTGCTCAGATATTTGATGTGAGAGAAGTGAGAGATTATAGCTGGCTGGAAATCAGTGATGGTATAAACATAACCTGGGTGCATATCCCTCAAAGATATTATGGGGATAGAAACGTGCATTTATTGGGTGAAGTGCATAACGGAACGCTCTATGTAGAAAATATTCTTCTTCATTATGAGGGAGAAGAATACAAGAATGTGAGCATTGGAAAGCTGAATGAATATGAGGGACAGAAGGTTCATGTTTACGGAATAATCCTAAGCTATTATCGTGGAGATTTTCGGGGATACCTGAAAGATGGTGAGTATTCTATAAAGATTTGGAGCGATTTACCATTAAAGGAAAAAATTCCTGTTGTGGTAGAAGGCCATCTAAGATATTGTGAGAGATGTGGATGTTACACGCTGGTGGTAGAGAAAATATGGGAGGAAAAATTATAAGATGAGAGGAGATTTACTCCCTATGCTTTTGATAAAAAATGCTTCGCAGCTTATAACCGTCGAAGGTGGAATTCGACGAAACAAAGAGGACTATGATCTCAGAATAATTGAGGACGGTGCAGTTCTTGTAGAGGGAGAGAAGATAGTAGAGGTAGGAACTACCAGAGACCTAAAGGGTAGTGCAGAGACTGAGATAGATGCTACCAAACACATTGTTATGCCAGGATTTGTGGATCCGCACACACACCTTATCTTTGCAGGAAGCCGTGAAGATGAGCTTTATCTCAAGCTGAAGGGTTACTCTTATCTTGATATTTTGAAAATGGGCGGTGGCATTCTCCGAACAGTTAGAGCAACAAGAAAAGCAAGCAAATCTCAATTAATCATAGAGGCAAAGAGAAGATTGGATTATATGCTCTGCAATGGCACAACAACTGCGGAGGCAAAAAGCGGATACGGCCTCGATTATAAAACCGAGAGGAAGATACTTGAAGTAATAAATGAGATTGAGCACCCGGTGGAGCTGGTACCAACATTTCTTGGAGCGCATGCCCTTCCCCCGGAGTATAAAAGTGGAGAATTCATAGAATATATGAAGGAAATTATACCCAAAATTAAGGATCTAGCAAATTTTATAGACATATTCTGTGAGAAGGGTGTATTCAGTGCAGAGGAATCAAAGGAATATTTGGAAGAAGGGAAGAGATATGGACTTGTGCCAAAGATTCATGCGGATGAGATTTGCGATATTGGATGCACCAAAGTTGCAGTGGATGTGGGGGCGATAAGTGCGGATCATCTTGTTAAGACTTCTGAGGAGAGTATGGAATACATGGCAAAGAGTGATATAATTGCTGTTCTTCTGCCAGCAACTCCCTATATGCTTTTGAGCCATGAGTATGCTCAGGCGAGAAAGTTCATAGAACATGGAATACCGGTTGCTCTGGCCACGGATTTTAATCCTAACTGTTATACTGAGAGCATGCAGATGGTAATCTCCTTGGCGGTTACCCAAATGAGGATGAGCTCTGAAGAGGCCATAATTGCAAGCACAATAAATTCAGCTGCAGCCATAGGAAAGGAAAAGGTAATGGGCTCCATAGAACCTGGAAAGCAGGCAGATCTCATAATATTAGATGCGCCCAATTATATGCATCTCGGTTATCACTTTGGCGTGAACCTCGTGGAAAAGGTGATAAAGAAGGGTAAGGTGGTTTACTCTAAATTACAGACATCCTAGAGATGTTTTGTCGCATAATTATGGGGGAAGAGGCGCAAACATGAAATAAGAGATAAAGATAACGTGGACATGTTAAACTGGGCGGAGTACAATGATAAGCTGGTGAAGCGTGGAGAGATACTGATAGAGCTTGATTTTTTGAATAATATGGGAGAAGAGCTGAAAATGATGAACAGAAGGAAGAAAGGAAAGGCCGTATAAATATGGAGAACATATTTTTGTGTTTCTCAGCTATCTGCGTTCATAAGGAACTACAGAATCTTAGAGGGTATTTGCAGAGCGTTTAGCAAGATAGTGAAAGGCTTTCCCGCGCCAGAGCATTCAACACTGCAAGGTGAGTGGTGAGATGCGGATAGTAGATTCCACAGGGTTCAGGATGAGCGGGGCCACGGAATACATAGAATACAGGCATAAGTTGAGACGGAGAAAGAAGTGGGTGAAGCTATAATCACGGAGGGAAAGAATATAGTGAGATTCATAATCACAAAAAACAATGTTGGATATTCTCCGGCATTTAAAGAGATGTTCAAACACTGATAAATGAGATAAAGAATGTGGATATTATTGCAGAGCATGGGACTAGGCCTCTTATCAAAGTGCGTAAAAATGCCGGCTCTATAGCTAAAGGCTCGCCCTCCAGAAAAAAGGAAAAGAACTTTCAGCGAGACCCTTTCCTTCTGCAAATTCTTTCTTGGATAAAACCTTCTTTCTCTCTCAACTCATCATCTCTATCCCTACCATTCCCTTTTCCTGTCTCGATTTATGCGACAGAGCATATTCGCTATCTCTTCAATTTCGCTTTTTTGAAACAAATTTTATGTTTCTCAACTTAACATAGCCTCGACTCCCATTCCAAACGGGGACAAAGGATTCAACCTTCACCCTCTTTTTGAAAAAGGGGGCATCGAGAACATAGGTCTCATACTCTCCCCCTTCTCCAGAGAGATTGATGGAGTACTTATCTTCCAGAGCAAGAAGACGGGTGAGAAGCTTGTAGTCCAAGATCTTGCCGAGAAAACTTTCATCAAGGCCATAAGCAGAGACACTCACGAGCATTATTTTAAAACCTGCTAGAAGCATATCTTCCAATAGAGTCCTCTGATTCTTACCCCATAGGGGGGCATATGATAAGAGGTTAAGAGAAGTGCAAACCCCGTCTATTCTTGTTTTCTGATAATTGGATGCTATAGCCCCACTTACAACAGCATCCACCTTATAATTTTTAAGCACTTCTTTAAGCTCTCTTGGAGAATCTCCAATTTTGTAGATATCTTGTGGGATATCCATAGCTTCAGCCTGGTATCTGGTTCTTTCAATTGCAGGTATATGGTACATATATGAATCTCTTTCACGGGGGAATATCGTCACAAGTCTTTCTATCTCAAAGCCCTGTTGCATCGCAATATATAGCGCATAGGTGGAGTCTTTACCTCCAGAGAAAAGAGCTATGGCTTTCATGGTTCTCCCTTGCAGTATTAGTGAATTGCTTATTCTGCTGTGCTACTTAAACTTTGCCGAGCTCCAGGTTACATAAAAGGAGACAATTAAAATTATTGTACCTCCCATAACCGTTCGCAGGGAAGGTATCTCATGGAGGAGGAGGAAGGAAAGAAGAATGCCATAAACAGGTTCCAGATTAGCGATAATATTTGCCTTGTGTGCCTGAATCTCTCTGAGAGATCTTATGAAAAGTGCATGGGCAATGCCTGTAAAAATTGTACCGAGGAGAAAGAGATAAAGAAGATCTGTGAGACTTATTTCAAATTTTGATATTAAAAGTAAGGGCAGGAGAAAAATTATCGCAAATGAATCTTGATAGAGAGCAAGAGTCAAACTTGAATATCTTTTAGCATATTTTCCATTGATAATCGTCAGAAAAGAGAAGGTTAATCCTGAAAGTATTCCCCATATCACTCCCTGGGTGATTTTATCAGAAAGCTCAAAGTGAGGAACAATGAGATATACTCCAAAAAATGCGGTGAAGGCCAGTAAAAAATTTACCGGCTTAAGCTTTTCCTTGAGAAACAGTGATTCTAATATAATGGTAAATACCGGGCAAGTGGAGTAGGTGAGCAATCCTATAGCTACCGTGGATAACTGAATAGAATAGAAAAAAGCACTCCAGTGAACTGCCAAAAGGAAACCCAAAATGGGCATAAATTTTCTTTCTCCTCTTTCTACTCGGAGGTTCTCCTTTGAATAAAGTGCCACGATATATAGAAATAGGGAGGCAAAGGCAACGCGACCCAACACGATGATAGTAGGAGGAGCGTTTATTAGCTTACCAAATAACCCTGCAAACCCAAAAAGAAAAACGGAGAGATGCATATCTATGATTTCCTTTTTCACTACAGAGATATCCCAATACAGTATTTTTTCTTTTCCTAGGAAATTAAATTGAGAATTAGAATGAGGGTGGGTGAGTCTTCCTGGGGGTGTAGAGAAAGGGCTACGTCCCTTCGTATGGAAGAGAGTAGAGGGAGAGATGAGCATCTATGATGTGAACGAGCTCTCTGAAGGAGTGGGTGCCGTAGGTGCCCCTAAGCCCCTTTAAAAAAGGTGCTTTACCCCCAAAAGAAAAGGGGGT
>JAGHBQ010000139.1 GCA_021160945.1 Thermoplasmata archaeon | reverse complement strand
GTATTCAATATTTTCTCAAATTCATCTCCTAAAGAATTTTTCCATATTTCATAATCTTCTGCAGGAGAGAGATGAATAAGCGTTTTTATCCTCTCATCTTTTGTGTTATGAGCGTAGTACAAAATTTTTTGGCATCCTGTGCTATGACCCATAAGATGCATCCTCTTGTATCCAAGATTCTGAAGAAGAGTGAGGGTTCCACGAATATCTTTTACTGTATCTTTAAATTTTTCCAGAGCAGTACCTATTAAATGATGCTTCCCCTCTGTATCTCTAAAATCCTTCACTACCTCTGCCCCTCTATTGTTAAAAGTGAAGAAAGATATACCTCTCTTTAGCAATTCCTGAGCACCATATAAAAAGCCGTCTTTGTAGAAATTTCCACCCATTCCATGGAGAAATACAACAACATCATTTTTTCCAGAACTCATAAGAAATCCGGAGGTTTTGAGATGATCTTCCGTCTCAAAAAAGAGAAGCTCTCCTGAAAATCTCCTGAGAAGATTCATATTATCAAGAAGAAAATCTAAAGCTATTTCTTTTTGAATTCAGTATATCCACACTTGCCACAGGAATATCGATCCTCATGCTCGGCCAGAAATACTCCTGGACCACATTTTGGGCAGAACCTTCTTTTGCGAATAAGCTTTCCCTCCTTTATTTCATAAAGCTCTCTCTTCTGCATTTTTATTCCTCCTCTTTCTTTTCTATAAGTTTGTTCCTGAGCAAAACATACTCAGGCTCTATCTTCATCGCATGATCCACACTCTCATATATCTTGGCAAATCCTTGGGTACGAGGCTCTCCGAAGGTTGTATGCATCCTATCCAAAATAACTCTCTTTTTCTCCGCATTTAAATTAGCAGCAAGCAAATTCCTGACATCCTCCCGGGTTGGAGTTTTATCCTTAGGATGAACTATTTCAAATTTTATTTCTACACGATGGAGTAGCGGATTCTCCCTTCTCTCAAGTATCTTGAGCTCCATATTCATACCTCCATTTCCTTTATTATCTTCTTTACCTCTTCCTTGTCTTTCTCACTTACCTTTATCATGACTACACCCGTATTGGGCATCCCATATATAACTATACCGCCCACGGGTGCAAAATGAACCACGGGAATGACAGCGAGATCTTCTTCTCCCACAACCTCAATCTTACACTTTTGTGGGGATTTCAGAGCTTCGAAAACACTTTTCCATAGCTCGGGAGTTATTGTCCCTGGAGGATTGCTAACCCTGAATATCCTTTCTCCAAAATTCTTAACTCTCTCATCAATATATCTCTCTCTTTTACTTCTGTAATCCACGATAATAAGGTGAGGCTCTTTTCCCAATCTCAGAAGAGTGGAGGCAACCACATCGCCTACGGCAATAATTTCCCCCTCAATTTTTTTAAGTGCTTTCTCATTCACCAGTTCTCCATAGATTTTCTGGAGCTTTTTTCGGGTGTTCTCCCTTAAAATGAGGGGCTTATCTAACCCTAAGTGCAAATTCTCCATTATCTGCCCCCATACTCTGTGCTATGCGGGATCTATCTTTATTTAAAATGAATACATATCCCTGCCATTCATGGGTGGTTTCTTCCCCGCAGATAGGACATACGTCTTCTGTGGTAATCCTTCTGCAGTTCCTGCACGCTTTCAGTTCCTTATTCATTTCTTACCCTCCTTTTTACTCTTTTCTTCTTTTACTATTTCTTCAATCCATTCGAATTTTCCAAGACCTGGCTGCCGCATGGTGAGTCCCACCTTGCTCTGTCTGGGATTTGCATCGTTTATGCTCAGAGCTACTATTCTCGCAATAACCTTATCCTTTACCCTGAGCGTTTTCTTGCTCTCCTTCCCCACAAATCTCTTGTTTTCAACATCCACATCTATTACATCGTCCATTATCTGGCTTATGTGAAGCAATCCATCAATTGGCCCAAATCTTATAAAAGCTCCAAATTTAAGTATATCTACTACATCACCCACCACAACTTCCTGTAACTCTGGATGAAACGCAAGGGCTTTAAATCGAACCTTCTGATAAACAGCTCCATCTCCAGGAACAATTATTCCATCTCCAACTTTTTCTAGAGAGAGAAGAAGAACTATAATGTATTTTCTCTCCGCAGGATCCTTAACATCCTCCCTTGGGAAAGAATAAACACTACCCTCTATTTTCTCTCTTGCCAGCTGCTCTATAACATTGTCAATATCCTCGCTCAACATGGGAGGCGGGATTCGAATCATATCTTCTTGCTCAACAATCAAATACATGGTTGGGCGAAAGTTTAAGGGGTTTATAAATTTTCCCCTAGAAGCTCAACCTTTCACCACACCCAGAGGAACCATCTTCGCCACAATTCTTGATATGCCAGCACCTTCAACTGCACGGACAACTTCATTTACATCCTTATAGGCCTCAGGTGCCTCTTCCGCCGCAACTCTATTGCTTGCACTTCTCACATATATTCTCTTCTTTTCCCATAACTCTCTTTTTATCTTTTCACCCCTGAATCTTCGAAGTGCTTGATGCCTGCTCATAACCCTCCCAGCCCCGTGACATGTGGAGCCAAAGGTTTCTTCCATAGCTTTCTGAGTGCCCACAAGCACATACGATGCGGTACCCATATCTCCTGGAATAAGTACTGGTTGTCCAACATCTCGATAAAACTGGGATAACTCTTCGTGACCTGCAGCGAATGCTCTTGTTGCTCCTTTGCGATGCACATATACTCGCATTCTCTTTCCGTCAACCACATGCTCTTCCAGCTTTGCTATGTTATGTGCAACCCCATAAACAAGACGTAAGCCAAGATCCCCAGGATCCTCACCGAAAACCTTTCCAAAGGATTCACGAACCCAGTGAGTGATAAGCTGTCTGTTAGTAAATCCAAAATTGGCCGCTGCACTCATAGCAGCGAAGTAATCATCGGCCTCTTTGCTTTTTACCGGAGCGCAGGCTAACTGAGGATCCACAAGCCTTATTCCATACCTTCTTGCAGCATTTTCCATAACACGAATATAGTCACTGGCCACCTGATGTCCAAGACCTCGAGAACCGGTATGGATCATCACTGTAATCTGACCCTCATGGGTTATTCCAAATTTCTTTGCCACATCTGGCAGAAATATTTTTTCCACTCTCTGAACTTCAAGAAAGTGATTTCCAGCACCAAGAGTTCCAAGTTGGGGTGCACCTCTCTTCTTTGCCTTATCACTTACCTTGGTATGATCAGCATACTTTATGCATCCACTCTCCTCCAGACGCTCTAGATCCTCGTTCCATCCATAACCATGCTCGACTGCCCATTTTGCTCCCAAATCCAAAACTTCATTAAGCTCCTGAAAGCTTAACCTGAGCTTTCCCTTTTCACCGACCCCGGAGGGAACATTTGCAAATATGTTATCAACAAGCACCTTAAGCTTAGGTCTGATATCCCTCTCATCTAAATTGGTAGTAAGTAAGCGAACTCCACAATTTATATCATAACCCACACCTCCGGGGGATATTACACCCTCTTCGGCATCAAAGGCTGCCACACCACCTATCGGAAATCCATAGCCCCAGTGAATATCAGGCATGGCCATACTTGCCTTCACAATGCCAGGTAGCGTTGCAACATTTGCAACCTGCTCAGGAGCGTTATCTTTTTTAATTTGCTCTATCATATGCGCCGAAGCGAAGATTATGCCCGGCACCCTCATTCCCCTCTTGTAGTCCTTGGGTATCTCCCATCGAAAACTATCCAGCTTTCTCAATGGCCCGTTCCACATAATTCTATCACCAGGCTGAAAAAAGAGAGATGTTATTTAAAAATTTCCTATAATGGTGGCGGGGGTGGAAGAATTAAAGGTTCATGGATCATCTTCTCCTCTAAATTCCGGAATCCAATAAAAAGTAAGATTGCACCAATCCATGCGAGAAATATATAAAGTATGGCACCTACAATAATTAGAGTTTCATTGTAATGATCTCCAATGTGATAGAGGGCAACCGCAAGGAAAATTGCACCTATGAGACCTATAAGACTGATTATACCTCTTAATCCATAAATTTCTAGAAATGCAAGATGTACATCTTTACCCACCAAAGCTCCAAATAACTTTGGAATAATAAAAAGGGATACGATGAAAGAACCTATAAGTGCAATGAATTTGAGAACCACTCCCCACTTGCCGATAGTAGTGCCCGAGATGTATTTTTCTACTCCCTCAAATCCTTTGTAAAGAAAATAAAGAACCACAATTCCCCCTGCAAAATTTATGATTCCTGCAACTATTGAGTATGTTTGGAGAAAGAAGAAAAGCTCATGAACTTCTGAATGAAGAAACATTAAAAGATTTAAAATGGTATTTGGAAAAGATATAATACCGAATATTATGGCAAGTAGAAAGCCTATCTTAAATTTCTTGAAGGCCTCTAGCAAGCCCTTCCTTTTATCTGTAAACTCAGCGGATAACATCTACACCGTACTGTGCTTTAAGTTCTTCTTCCGTCAACTTGCCGTGAATTTGCTTGCTCTTCACCCCTGTGGCAACAACAAGCACTGAAATACGGCGATCGTATGTTGGATCTATGGCGCATCCCCATATTATCCGGGCATTCTTTGCCACCTTTTTGTGAAGTTCCTCCACAGCCCGTTCCGCCTCACTGATGGTCATATCCGGGCTTCCAACCACATTTACGAGAACTCCGGTGGCTGTGGATATGTCAACCTCTAGAAGCGGTGAATTTATGGCATCCTCCAGAGCTTCAAGGGCTCTTTCCTCTCCTGTGCCCTCGCTCTCTCCCAAACCAATCATTGCCACTCCTCCACCCTTCATAACAGTCTTTAGGTCATTGAAATCAAGATTTACAAGACCTGGTTTTGTTATCATTTCTGTAAGTCCTTTTATGGCCCGCATAAGCACCTCATCTGCAAACTTGAATGCCTGGGTTAAGGGCAATCTTGGTACGAGCTCCAGAAGCTTATCGTTTGGTATGGTAATAACAGTATCTGCGGTATCTCTCAGTTTTTCTAGACCCCACATAGCATTCTCGTACCTAGATCTTCCTTCTGCGGTGAATGGGAGTGTGCATATAGCAATAGTCAAAGCACCCAACTCCTTGGCGATCTGGGCTATTACATGCGCACTTCCAGTTCCAGTCCCTCCACCGAGACCGCAGGTTATGAAAACCATATCGGCACCCTGAAGTACCTCTCTTATTTTATCCTCCGCCTCTCTTGCTGCTTCCTCACCTATCTGGGGAAGTGCTCCTGCTCCAAGGCCCCGGGTTATTCTCTTTCCCAGGAGGATCTTGCGATTCGCATGAGTTATAAGAAGATGCTGAGCATCTGTATTCGCTGCTATGAGTTCCACTGAGCCATATACCCCCTCTTCCATGAGCCTTGTGATCGTATTGCTTCCAGCTCCACCACATCCAACGATCTTGATATTTGTCTTCAAGCTTTTTAAAACCTCTTCTAGTTCCTTATCCTCCGGGGTTTCCATAACAATATCGCCACTCGATGTAGGAGTGGGAACTTGCGTTGCTCTAACCTCCGCTCTAGCCAAGGCCTCCTTAATAAGGGACTTCATCCTAACC
>JAGHBQ010000068.1 GCA_021160945.1 Thermoplasmata archaeon | reverse complement strand
GGTATAGCTGTATTTCTAATAGGTCCTGGGGTGTATGATTTCATACACCAAAGAAGAATAAAGAAGATAGAGGAAAGATTTCCAGATTTTCTGAGGGATGTGGCAGAAGCTGGAAGATTTGGCATGACTCTGGCAGAATCAATAGTGGTAGCCTCCTCTGGAAGATATGGAGCGCTCACAGATGAAATTAAGAGAATGGCATCCAAGATAGAGTGGGGTGTGCCTGTAAAAGATGCTCTTCTCTCCTTTAACAATAGAATAAACACTCCGCTTATCAACAGAATGATTGCCATTATAATAAAAGCCAATGAAGCTGGAGGTAATGTGGCCGATGTACTTTCCATGGTTGCCCATGCGGCTAGGGAAACACAGCTTATGCGAAAGGAGAGAAGTATAGAGATGTTTACCTATGCCTTTGTTCTCCTCACCTCCTTCTTTGTCTTTGTGGCTACCATAATAATACTGAACAAATCTTTTCTTCCTGAGATGGGGAAGGCAGGTAGAGCCGTGAGAGAGAGCCTTCAGAATATGGCTGTAAGTTCTCAGCTACCGGTGAATATAGCATACGAAAATATTCCCATTATAAGTTTACTCTTCGTAATTGCAACCATAATGCATGGAGTTGGAGATGGAATAATGATTGGTCTTCTTTCTGATGGAAGATTGAAAAGTGGTATGCTCTGGGCTTTCCTGCTTCTGATTTCAGGATATTTGATTCTGAGATTTATGGGAGCTGCGTGAGGTGAGAAAAATGGCAATTTCAAAAAAAGATATCTCGGGTAAGTTGAAAATTATGAATATTATGCTTCCTATGGTAAAAAAAGAGGGTTTCAAGATAAAACTCCCAAAGAGAAGTGAGGAGTTTGGCAGTGATATTACTCCTGTACCACCTATAACATCGTCCTCTATAAAAGAGATAGAGATAAGAAGTATAGAAGAACCTTATTCATACGTGAGAATTCTTTTTGATACCCTAAACAGTGAGTACATATACCAGGTTATAGAGCCACCTCTGAGCGAAGAGGAGAAGAAGATGCTGGAAGAAATAAAATCAATGCTAGTGGAATCCTTGGAAATAAAGATCTTTGAAAATGTGGATGAAAGGAAAGAGTATCTTTTCATAATGGCAGAAAAAATCAAAGATGAACTATTCCGAGGAATGGATCCTCTCCTGTGGGAAAGAATGAAGTATTACATATACAGGGATTTCATTGGATATGGTTTAATTCAGGTTCCAATGATAGATGGGGAAGTGGAAGATATATCCTGTGATGGCGTGAATATTCCTATTTACATATATCACAGAATGTATGGCTCCATAAAATCCAACCTTATGTTCGAAAAGGAGGAGGATCTGGATCAGTATGTGATTTGGATTGTACAGAAATCTGGAAAGCATATATCCATCTCAAGTCCTATGGTGGATGCCTCTCTCCCTGACGGCTCAAGATTGCAGGCCACTCTTGGCAAGTATGTAACTAAGAGAGGATCTTCTTTCACCATCAGAAGATTTAAACCAAATCCATTTACGCCAATAGATCTAATAAGATTCAAAACGATGAGCAGGGAAATGATGGCCTATCTTTGGCTAGCTGTGGAAAATGGGATGAGTATTATAGTATGTGGAGGAACAGCCAGTGGAAAAACCACCACACTAAATGCCATCCTTCTTTTCATACCTCCAAATATGAAAATTGTGAGCATAGAGGATACCCGCGAGCTTAACCTGCCTCATGAAAACTGGATACCTTCGCTAACAAGAGAGGGTGTGGGCGAACCCCATCCAGTGACCGGAAAGAAACCTGGCGAGATAGATATGTTTGACCTGCTCAAGGCAGCACTGAGACAGAGACCACAGTATATAATGGTGGGCGAAGTTAGAGGTGCCGAAGCGTATACTGTATTTCAAGCGATGGCTACTGGAAAAACCTGCTTCACCACGTTCCATGCAGAGGATGTGAAATCCATGGTGCACAGGTTTGAGAATGCACCCATAAATCTCCCTAGGGCACTGATAAGTGCCCTCGATATAGTGATTCTGCAAGCCCAAGTAAAAGTTGGAACTACAATGACAAGAAGGGTTAAAAGTATCACAGAGATTGTGGGAATAGACCCAGAGACAAATGAAATAATCACCAACAATGCATACATCTGGAACCCTGCGGATGATACTTTTAATTTCAGCGGACACAGCTATGTATATGAAAAAATAGCTACAATTAAGGGCTGGACGCAGAGGAGAATGGAGCTTGAAGTTAAGAGGAGAGAGAGAATCCTGGAGTATATGGAGAAACTTGGAGTGAGATATTACAGAGATGTTGCCAGAATAGTATCTGCTTATTATAAAAATCCAGAAGAAGTATTAAAAAGAGTAAATGAAGTATTGAAGGCAGAAAGTTAGCTCTTCTCCTTCTTTTCTTCTTCTAGAGCTATCACTTTTTTGATCACTTTCTTTTTAACTACCGGTTTCTTCTCTTCCTTTTCTCTTGTTTCTTCTTCGGATGGCTTTTCCTCAACTTTTTCCTCTTTCTTTTCCTCTTTTTCAGGAAGCTTTCCTTTCTTTTTGGCCCATTCTTCCACAGTAATCACACCTGGACGCTTTAGTCTTTCATACTCTTCTGGCTTGAGCATTGGTGTTTTCTCTTCTTTCTCCTCTTCCTTCTCTTCAGGGGCTTCTTCCTTTTCTTCAGATGGCAGTGGAGATCCACATACTCTGCATATCTTTGCACCTTTGGGATTAACTGCACCGCAAACAGGACATAAAACAGTTTCTCCCTCAATTCTTTCTTCCTGTCTCTTTAGCCATTCTTGGAAGGATATGAACTCTGGATGGGTCTTCCACCACTTGAAGAATTCCTCCGCAGTAAATTCTTTACCTATGTACTTTCTTGCTTCAAGCTTATACTTCTCAAGATATCTCTCATACTTTGATTTCATCTCCGCAAATTTATCATATTCTGGATCCTCTTTATCTATGAAAAGAGCACCACAAACTGGGCAATATTTGGCATCTTCATCAATCCAGGAACCACATTCAGGACACTTAACCTTCTCCTTTTCAAATACAACTCCGCAATAAGGACATCTCTCAGCATCTGCTGGTACAAGTCTTCCACAATTTCCACAGAGCATATATTCCTTGGCTTTCTTCCTGAAACGGAGGAATCCATAAAGGAAGAAACCTCCTACTGCTGCCACTATTACCACTATAATTATCCAAAGCCAAGGTATCTTCAAAGGTTTTGGCTCTGTGACTATTTTGTATTCATCCCCTGTAAGAGTCAGACTCTTTGTGGATCCATAGTACTCCAAAGTTACAAGTGGTGTAAATTCACCCACCTTCTTCACTGGAATAACAAATCTTGCAACTCCATATTCTGTGGTCATTGCTGAGTATTTACCAAGATTTCCAAGATTAAGGGATACTGTGACATTACTCATATACACGGTTTTTCCTGTGGATTCTGTGGCATTCTTGTTAATTACCTTTATGATAACTATAAGATGATCTCCCTCGTATATCACATTCTGATGCTCTTCAGAATATTTCGCAAATACTATTTCCATCTCTGGAGGGATTACATTCAAAGTTATGGTAGCATTGTTATCTTCATAATCCCTTTCCGTTACATTTCTCGCGGGATTTAGTACCACCCTTAAAATATGGGTATCAATCCCCCTAACTGTGTAATTATATTGAACTTCTATTTTTTCTCCAGGTGTAATAATTCCTAGAGTTTTGTTTTCCAGAACTTTATCACCATCCAGGAGGAGATAGCTCAAATTGGCAGGTAATCCTCCCGTATTTACCACTTCGAATTTTATGCTCACACTTACTCCCTCTGCAACTTTGGTAATGCTCTTTCCATCTCGAATTACCACAAAGCTATCTGGAACTAATGTGAGATCTGCAATCTCTCTTATTGTTATCTTCTCTGGCCCAAAAGAATACTCAGCATCTCCAGTTCTGTTGGATGTGATTATCACATAATATGTAAGTTCCACAGAAGTTTTACCCTGAAGATATGTGACATATTTATCTTTTGGAATTACAAACTGAATGACTACAGAAGACTTTGCATCAACAGTCACCAGATTTCCATTCACAGGCTCCACAGCTATTCCCAGCTCCACCACTTCTATGTGAACATTCAGCTGGGCAGAAATATCGCTATAAATGGTTACATTGATCTCTATATCTGTGCCATTGAGGTATTCATTCTCACCATTCACAGATAACGAGAAGGGCATAGGAAGAACCTCAAATGTTGCAGTATAATCATTATTCTGAGAATTATAATCTTGGGAAGAGACCACTCTAACCTGGAGCGAGTAGATACCCGGGGTATCTGGAATAAAGCTTACCTCATATATGGAGGGATAACTAAATGTTTGATTGATGAGAAGATGGTCATAAGAATCGTAAATGGAGATATAAATCACTGCATTTGTGGGCAAATCTTTGCCATTGTTTACAGCATCAACCGAGATATCAACACTTTCTCCTACATATATCTCTGAAGGCGATATGCTCACTGAAGATAAAGC
>JAGHBQ010000070.1 GCA_021160945.1 Thermoplasmata archaeon | reverse complement strand
CAGAGTATGCTATAATAAAGGTGGTACAGAAGGAGATGGATTACGGTGATATACTTGAGATGGTAATGAAAATGATAGAATCGCTCCGGAAAGAAGAACTCATATTCGAAGGATGGCATAGAAAGGTGGATGTGGTAAAAAAAGTGAGGGAGTATGTAAGAAAGGCGATGCTTCATTATATGGTGCTCCACAAAGCGTATGATGGAAACAAATTGAATATGTTGGTAGATGAAATAATGAAACTATTGCCATTCCTGGAGGTTCGAAGATGAGGGTTATGTGGAAAAAGGTGAAGTATCCCCGTATAGATTTGAGGGAGGGGGAGGTATTAATTATAGCACCACCAGGCACGGATATCGATGCACTCCTTAAACAGAAGCGGGTTTGGATTGAGGAAAAGACGAGATTAATAGAGAAGTTGAAAGAAAGGGCCGAAGAGGAAATAAAGCGCTATGGTATTCGTATTCTGGACAAGTATGTGGAGGTTCGTCATAGTTGCACCAAAACGGGTGTGGTGGACCATAGGGTGTATATCTGTAGAAAAAGAAGTGGATATCTTAGGGAGCAGTTGAGAAATATGCTGCGGAGAGATTTGCAGAGAAAAATCGAGAGATATGCTGAAGTGCTTGGAGTTCACCCACACAGGGTATATATAAGGGAGCAGAAGACCAAGTGGGGAAGTTGCTCCTCATCCAAGAATTTGAGTTTCAATCTTCTGCTTATATTTTTACCCGCTGATTTCAGAGAGTATGTGGTAGCACACGAGATGGTGCATCTGATATATCCCAGCCATGGTACGGGGTTTAAAGAAAAACTCAACTCGCTAGGGATCAGAATTCCTGGTAGAGAGGAGACGCTCTATAACTGGTACTATGCAGGAATGTGTAAGGAGAAGCTACTGCTCTGAGCAGCATAATATGTTTTAAGCTCAATACTCAACCCCAAAAATCGATTCACAAAGAATAAGTAGATGTGAATCTCTTTCTTCTCTATGAACTGGAAAATGGTATCAGGTGCAGTGCTTCTCATCCACTCATTGTTGCTTTTCTTCCTTAACGACGATAATTTCTCTTCGTGGCTCCCCTTGCTTCTTGCATTTCTGGGGCTTATCACATCTATTCTGAGTGGAAGAAAGCTTGCGTATGTCCAGCACGATGCAGGTGTGGTGAAGGCCTTGGCTCAGGGGATGTACCTGCCAGAGCGATGCTCCTAGTATTTTCACTTTGGCTCATATTTCCAATTTAAGTGAGCACAAACCTCATAATCGCCTCGCTCAAAGGCACATACTGGAACCTGGGTATGATTCTCGCGACGATTACAGCGTTCCTCCTTTCGCAGGCACTTCATCCAGTAACTCAAATTCCGGGCAACGTTTATTCTGAGATGAAGGAGATGCCAGAGGACGAATTCACCCCCAACGAGAGAAAAAGTTTATAGAAATGGTGACCATGCCATTTTGGTGAGAAACATGTATGTATCCCATGTGGATAAGGTAAAGAAAGAAAAAGTTGAGATGAAAGGTATGGACGGTCAGCATACGAAAGGTGTATGGATTCAGTGGCTAATAAGAGAGGAGCAGGGTGCGGAGAATTATGCACTGCGTCTTTTCACTCTTGAGCCAGGTGGCACGATACCCAAGCATCAGCATCCCTGGGAGCACGAAATATTTGTTCTTGAGGGTAAAGGGATAATCGGTGCTGGAGATAGAGAGATAGAAGTCTCAGCTGGCAATTTTGCATACATAGAGCCGGATATCCCGCACTGGTATCGCAATACTGGAGAAGTGGTTTGGAAATTTCTGTGTATAATTCCTATAAAGAAGTGAATTATGTTGCACAGAAAGAAAGAGCTTAGTGGGGAAGGACTTCTGCGTGAGCTTGAAGAGAAGATATTGGGCGAAAGAGCGAGGAAGATCTGGGAGAGGATCAAAGATTTATAGGGCGAAATCCAATACACATATCTGCCAGATTTGTGTCGGTGTAGCCTGTGTATATCAAATCTCCTAATTTTTTGAGTACATAGTACGAGTTGTGATTTAAGAGCTCCTTTTTTATATCTATCTCCTGTGCTTTTATTCTTGCAAGAGTGGTATCGTCCACGATTCCTCCGGCTGCATCTGTTGGGCCATCTATCCCGTCTGTGCCAAGACAGATGAAGGATGTGTTTTCAGGTATTTCTAGCGCGATATATAGAGCAAGTTCCTGGTTTCTTCCTCCCTTGCCAGAAGAGTTGCGAAGATTAACCCATGTTTCTCCCCCAAAAAGAAAAACATCATAGCTGGTATTCAGAGAATTCAAAATCTTCTTGAAGATATCTTTGGGCTCCCCATGAAGAAAGGAGGGAAGAGTTTTCGCCCTTAAATTCATCTTTTCTGCTATTTTCTCTCCCATATTTAGGGCATATGTGTTGTCTGCCACTACGATATTTTGACAGGATTCTCCATACACATCATTCTCATACTCAATTCTCTTGAGTCTTAAATTATATCTTTCCACGATATTGTCAATCTGATATCTCTGAGGGTATGTAGGTCCTGAGCCCACAAGCTGCGGAGGGCCAATCACATCGGAAATTATAAGGGATATGCATCTGCTCTTTATATACTTCAAAAACTTTCCTCCTTTTACCTGGGAAAGGGCAATCCTTACCTTATTCAATTCAAAAATGTTTGCACCTTTTCTAAGCATTCTTTCCACTATTTTCCTCTCCTCCCATATGCTCATCCCCTTCTGAGGTACTTCAAAAAGGGCAGAAGCCCCGCCAGATATGAGAACTATGAGCAAGTCATTCTCCTTTAATTTTTTCACGAATTCAATTATCTCCATGGAGGCTTTAACAGTTCTCTCATCTGGAAGAGGATGAGGAAGAACATTTATTTTGAAATTCTCAATTTCTCCGGGATATGGAGAATTTATTATCCCTCCTTTAATACGGGAACCAAGGATATCGCGGATTGCTTTTGCCATGGGAATGGAGGCCTTGCCAAATCCCACAACGAATATTCTTGATTTTCCAATTTCTATCTTCTCTCCATCTACTTCCAGCTCTCCATTGACTCTTATTTTCTCTTTAAGAATATTGTATGCGTTTATTCTCTTCAGAGTGGAATTTGCAATCTCGAGAATATATTTTCTCAATTTACTGTTTCCATGGGCGATGAGAGAGTTAATATTTTTTATCATATACATCCAATTGTAT
>JAGHBQ010000021.1 GCA_021160945.1 Thermoplasmata archaeon | reverse complement strand
CCTCCTCTTCTTTCTTCCAGGATACACATTCATAAATATGCTTTTTCCGCATAAAGGAGAGCTGGATCTTGAATATGATCAGCTTTACAGAGTAGGTCTGGGGATGGGCATGAGCATTGTGATAGCTATCCTCACAGGTTATATTCTCGGCTACACTGCTCTTTTTTATGCAAGATACCTCTGGATTGTGCTCATAAATCTCACGGTTATATTTTTTATTGCAGGCTACTTCAGAGGAGGTTACCCAACTATTCGTAAGATTCTAGGATTTGAGAAAGATGACAGATACGATAGACTATATATGCTTGAGGAGCTTCTTAAGAAAAGGCGTAAGATTATAAAGAAAATTGAGGAACTTAGCAAACTGACAAAACTCTCGCCACATGGAGAAAGATATAAGAAAGAGATGGATGAATTAATAGAGGAGGTAAAAAAAATGGATAGGAGAATAGATGAACTTAAGGAGGCGTTGGATGAAATATAAACTGGTGGTTGTAATTCGAGAAGACCTAGAGCTATCGTGTGGAAAAGTAGCCGTACAGGTTGCCCATGCAGCAGTGGAATGTGTATTGAAATCTAAAAAAAGCAAGAATATCTGGCTTGATAGCTGGCTCAGAGAGGGACAGAGAAAGGTTGTTGTGAAAGCCAAGAATCTAAGAGAGCTTTATGAACTCGAGTTCAAGGCAAAATCTCTAGGGCTAATTACATCCTTAATAAAGGATGCGGGATTAACAGAAGTGCCTCCTGGAACAGTCACATGTTTAGGAATAGGTCCGGGACCAGAAGAAGTAATAAATAAAGTCACAGGTTCCTTACCCTTATTATGAAGAAAAATATCAGAGCTCTAGGAATTGACGATTCTTATTTTGTTCCCCACAAACCCGGGAAAGTAGAGATTGTGGGCGTGGTGATGCGGGCCCCAAATTATATTGAGGGTATTCTCATAAAAAAAATTGAAGTAGATGGGCTAGATTGTAGCGATAAAATCGTAGAGATGCTTTCTTCAAGATTCGGAAGCCAACTCAAGGTGATACTGACTCAAGGAATGACCTTCGGAGGCTTCAATATTCTCGATATGGATAAAGTATATCGAGTTTCGAGGATACCAATAATGGCCATCTCCCGAAAAATGCCTAATATGGAAGAGATAAAAAATGCTCTTAAGAAACATTTTCCAGACTGGAAGAAGAGATGGGAGCTTTTGAGCTCCCACGAAATTCAAAAGGTCAGAAATAAAGATTATGATCTCTTTGTTCAATCCATTGGCCTGGCTCAGAGTGAGATTGCAGAAATCTTGGAACTTTTCACGGTGAGAGGGGCCATCCCTGAGCCATTGAGAGTTGCACATCTTATAGCCTCTGCTCTCCATTTTGGTGAATCTAGGGGGAAGCCATAAATCTTCTTTCGTATAGAGAAAAAATAACTGGTGTTATTATAACTGTGAAAAGAGTAACTATTACAATTGAGGCAAATAGAGGCCCTGAAATTATACCTTTTTCATAACCTATGGTCAAAAGAACCATCTCCAAAGCTCCTCTTCCGCCCATGGCAACTCCTACATATCCTGCTTCTCGGAGATTCATGCCCGAAATTCTTGCACCTGATCCACAGCCGATAAATTTGGCAATTATTGCCACAAAACTCAAGATGATCGTGAGAGCGACATAGGATATGTTAAAACCGTATTCTCTGAGAACATTACCAAGAGAGACTCCCACATATCCGAAGAAAAGAGGAGTAAATAATGCATGGGAATAGGAGGATAAGTCATTAATGAGTTCCTCATAGGCCACTCTTCTCTTTAACATAGGACTTGTTCTCGATCCCCATTTCCCAATTATTAGGCCAGCAATATATGCACCTATAACCACCTGAAGACCAGCGTAAATTGCAATAATGCCCATAAGAATGGCGAAAAGAATGGTGTATGTAAGGAGGACCTTCTCTCTCTGGGGTCCAGAACCTACAAACTTGTCTATGAGAGAATACCTCTCCAGCAAATAGGGAAGTAAAATAAGAGTTATGGCAATGAAGAGTATCACCTTTACAGAAAGGAGTATCAAGGATGTGAGGGAGATCTCGTATCCCAGTGTCATTGAGCCCACTACACCTATTAAGAAGACCGCAATAATATCATCCACAAAACTCGCGCCCATTATTATGGCATGAATCTTTTTAGATGCTCTACTTTTAATTAATATAGTGGCACACACCTCCACTGCAGTATTCGATAGAACAACACTTATAAATAGGGAAGATTGGAAGCCAATTCCGAAGGCTGTTAAGGTAAAGAAGATGAGAATAATGGAAAAAATTACGCCTAAGATGCCCACAACAATACTGGAATTTTTATTTTCACTAAATGCCCTGAAATCAGTAAGTAAGCCAGAGAGAAGCATGAGAATGAGTATTCCAAACTGACTGAATAGCATTAGCGTATCATCTGGATATATGAGGCCAAGAATGAGGGGGCTTAGTATAAGGCCTCCAAGCACCTCTCCAATCAGGCTTTGAAATTTTAATTTTACAAAGATTAAACCAAGAGTACGGCCAAGAAAGATGAGAAGAAGTATGGTAAGGAAAAAATGTGCAAGATCCATAAAATCACTATACATGATAATATTCAAATGCTGAATATTTCATATCCCTTCTCTTCTTCTCTAAGAAGTGGTAAATGGTAGCATGCTTGCTTCCCCTCAGCAGCATTTCCACCGCTCTTTTTGCAACCTCTACCTGGTTATAATTTCCTATAATCGCCACAGAGTATTCGTAAACGGATATGGACGCTCCACTCAATTCCTCTATGATTCTTCTTGTTTTTCCGTTCTTACCAATTATTCTACCCCTCAGAACCCGTATTCTGTTCTCTCTTTTACCAACAAATTCCTTTATATCAATAACCTCAAAATACACATCTTCTTTAAATATTCTCCAAGCTCTTTCTGGAGAGAAACCATTTGCCACTGCTCTCACAAAATCCCTGGCCTTTAAAGCCATAAGTGGATCAGCATGGCTATCGTCGATTACAACATCTCCCTCCTCAGAATCTATACTTAACACTACCCCTGATTTATTTTCCACCTCTTTTTTTATTTTGCCCTTTTTACCGATTAGCACGCCAATTCTAGACTTGGGAACTTTAAGGTACATCATTTAAATCACCTCTATCTCTTTTATCAGCTCCTTCTTGGTTATCCCTAATCCTATCTTGTTTAAAACTCTTACCATGTTTTTCACATCCCTCAAAAAAAGCTCATTGGCAAGAGGATGATTTATAGGCACTGCCTGAGCAACATCAATTATATAGGGCTTATCTTCCCAGATGAGAATGTTGTACTCACTTAAATCTCCATGGACAAGCTTAGCCTTGAGCATCTTCCTCATTTCTTCTATAATCTCATAACCAATTTCCCTGTGGACTCTGTTCAACACTTCCTTCAAAAGAGGAGCCGGTCTACTCTCATCTCCTATATATTCCATTACTAGGATATTTTTCCATAGGGCTACAGGCCTTGGAACACTAACTCCTCGGTTGTAATAATCTCCAAGATTTCTAAACTCCTTTCTTGACCACAGAAAAATTATGGTATCCTTTGTTTTATGTATATGAGTAAATCTATCATCACCATCTATAAACCTTGAGAGCCCTTTGTAATTAATTGTTGCCATTCGATACACCTTCACGGCCAGAAGCTCATCATCTCTGCGAGCACGGAAAACATCACCCTCTTTTCCCGTCGAAATTGGAAATTCTACTTCCTGAATAACGCCCTTTTTGAGAAGTTTATAAAATGCAAGAAGTGTTCTCTTATCAAAAACTCCACCATAGGCTTTACGGTCATCCATATCTTTCTCTCTTCTCTCTTGGCGATAGGGAATTATTTTTTCATATAAATATTTATCAATCTCCTTCTTCATTTTCCAAACACATCCAAAATCTCAGGCAGCTTATTATTTCTGCTAAGATATGCAGCCTGAGTTCTGGTGTAGCGATATACAACATCTGCTTTATCGTCCTGAAACTCCCAAGGCCTTATTATTACCAGATCCCCCTCCTTGATCCACATCCTTCTCTTTATCTTTCCAGGAATCCTTGCCATACGGGATTTGCCATCTGCACACATTACCACCATTCTTGAAGCTCCGAGTATCTTATCCACTATGGCAAACATCTCTCCTTTATTCGTATTGGGCAACGGAACTCTGGTTATCTCCTCGGTCACTTATAATCACCAAGAGATTATTATATTCCATCTATATTAATTTATCGCTATTTTTGGGGAAAACACAAAAATGTGAGCATGAACACTGAGAAAAAAGAAAGGAGGAGAAAATGATAAGGGAAGCTCAACTTCACCATCTCTTCGATTTATCCTTCTCTTGATGTTCTTCTTATATATCTTCTTTTGAAAGTTATATTTTCGGTGTTTCCATTTTTCAAAGATGAGAATTAGTGAAATCTCTATATATGGGTTTGAAATATACCCATGAAGTTCGAAATATGCACTGGTGATGAAGATGATTGATGATAAAGATAGAAAAATACTGGAAATTCTTCTAAAAGATTCCAGAACACCATATTCTGAAATAGCCAAAGTTTTGGGGATAAGTGATACCGCAGTAAGGAAAAGAATAAAAAGTCTGGAAGAACAGGGCGTTATAAAATGCTATACCATTTGTGTAGATCCGCACTTCATAGGTTACAAATGCATAGCTGTGGTGGGTATAGATACCGAATCTGACAAGTTTTATAATGTCGCTCAAAAGCTTAGAGAAATGGATGAGGTGAAGTGTCTTGATATAACAAGTGGAGAAAGCATGATTATTGCTGAGATATGGGCTCAGGATGGAGAAGCTCTGGCACAAATACTATCGGAGAAAATAGGAAAAATAGAGGGCGTGAGAAGAATAAAAT
>JAGHBQ010000027.1 GCA_021160945.1 Thermoplasmata archaeon | reverse complement strand
GCTCAACTCAAAAATGATGGGCTCATTCCATTTTGCCTGATGAAAATCCTTTCTCAATTTCACAACACCCATTTAACTCACCTCCAGAATGTTACTCAGAGCATTGTAAAGTTTGTCAATATCCTCCTTAGTATGTATCTCCGTTACGCAGTAAAGCGCAGAATTTCCAAGTTCAGGGAAATACTTAGATAGTGGAATTCCTCCCATAATTTCATAGTCAAGGAGTCGTTTGTTAATCTCCTCCACGCTAATATCAAAGGAGTTGAAATCCACAACAAACTCCTTGAAATGGGGTGCTTTGAATTTTGGCACCTTTATGCCTGGAATCTCGGAGAGCTTTTTGATGGCGTAGTTAACTCTTTTAACTATTCCCTCTCCAAGCTCCTGCATTCCTTTGGGACCCATAAGCGAAAGGTAAACTCCAGCCACTACTCCCCAAAGTGCCGAGGCTGTACCCACGAACTCCTTTGATTCTGTTGGTGTCTCTCTGACCATAAATGATGTGCGCTCAAATGCAACATCCCCAAAACCATACTCTCCAGGCACTTTTGTGGGAGCAATTCCAAATATTCTGTAGGGAATCTCCTTTACAAATTTCTCCTCATCACGAGTTGCAACGAAGCCTGCAAGACTTCCTCCAAAATTCATGTGATTTCCCAGAGGCTGTAGCTCTCCACAAACCATGTCTGCACCGTAGTGGCTCGGTGGCTCCAGAATCCCCAGAGAACTCGGGTCAACGCCCACAACCACCAGTGCACCTTCTCTGTGAGCAATCTCAGAAATTTCATTTCCCTGCGTTTCTATGAAGCCCAGATAGGAGGGATTTTCAAAATACACCGCAGCAGTATCAGATGATATTTTGCTCTCTAAGTCTTCGAGATTCATCAATCCTGTTTCAGCATTATGAGAAACCCATTTTATCTTGATGTGCGGCTCCATGTAATTCTCCACTATCTTTCTCCTTTCAGGAGATATTGTATCCACCACGAGAACTTCCTTTCTTCCTGTTATCCTGCTTGCCATTCTAAGAGAAGTGCTTGCTGCATGCCCCCAGCTGTAGATGGGTACGCTCACAACATCCATATCCAGTAGCTCAGCCATTAGGCTCTCGTATTCAAACAGAGCCTGCCAGCGGCCATGGTCTTCGTAAGGCTCTCCTGCATAGGCAGTTAAAAACTCTCCTCTAGAAGCTATTTCATCGCAGATTGCGGGCACATAGTGGGGCCAGGTGCCACCTCCCAGAAAGCATAGATATTCACCGGATGTCTTGTTTTTCATAAGTATTTTCTCCACATGCTTTTTCAATTCATATTCGGAAAGAAGAGGTTCTGGTAGATTGAGGGAACCCTTATATTGCAGCTCTCTAGGGATTATTCTGTCCAGCAGTTCTTCAAAACTTTTCACTCCTATTTCCCTTAGCATCTCTTTCTGTATATCTTCATGGGAATTGGGTATATAAGGATAAACTATCTTTTCTCTTTTCATAATTTTTTCACCTCCAGACTATATTTTCAGGTCCTTAATATATTGACCTGCAGTCTCACCACCATCTATTATCACGCATGTTCCCGTAATGTAGGAGGACTCTTCAGAGGCGAGAAAGGCAAAAAGTGCCGCAACCTCTTCAGGTGTGGCATGGCGATTCATAGGTATTTCAGAATTTACCTTACGTAGCATTTCATCGGTGTATTCTGCTCTTTGCATGGGGGTGAGGACATATCCCGGACATACGGCGTTAACTCTCAACCATGGAGCAAATTCCAGTGCAAGCGTCTTAGCAAGTAGAATTACTCCTGCTTTAGATGCATTGTAGGATGCGTAAAGGGGATGTCCTTCTAATCCATTTGTGGATGCGGTGAAGAGAATAACCCCATATTTTTGCTCTTTCATTCTCTTTATTGCCTCTTTGGAGCAGAGAAACATACCGTCAAGATTTACTCTCAGTACTTCCCTCCATTCCTTGTAATCTATCTCCAAAAAAGGTCTGCGGCGACTTATCCCTGCATTAGAGATGAGAATATCAATGCCACCCATGATTCTATCCACTTCCTGGAATCCTCGCTTCACATCCTCGGGGTTGCCCACATCCACTTTCACCCCTTGCAAACCATCATTTTCCTCAATTGCCTTCTTTAGAGCAGCTTCATTCCAATCGAAAATAACAACATTGCTACCCTCTGATAGAAATCTTTTGGCGGTAGCCAGACCTATGCCACTTGCTCCACCTGTAATCACCACTCTTTTTCCCCTCAAATCTTTGTACACGGGGCACATCAGGCAATCCCCCCACCATCAACAACGAGAACCGCACCGGTAATCCACGAAGCCATGTCTGAAAGGAGGAAAAGAACGGCATTGGCGACATCTTCAGGTGTGCCGATTCTTGCTATGGGCCTATCTGCAGCCTCCTTCACAAATTCCTCCCATGGAATTCCGAGCTGCTTTGCTTCATTTCTAAGCATGGGGGTATCAATATCTCCTGGGCTCACACAGTTCACTCTTATATTATCCTTTCCATGGTCTATGGCCATTGCCCGGGTTAAATTCACCACGCCACCTTTGGCAGCGCAGTATGCAGCTGCATTTGGCCCACCTTTCAATCCCCAGCCAGAGCCTATGTTTACTATAGCACCTCCACCACTTTTAATCATGTACGGAATTATGTGGTGCGATACCATGTAAACTCCTTTTAGCGTGACATTTATCACGAGATCCCACTCTCTTTCACTTAGATCAACAACATTTTTTCTCACAATCACCCCTGCACAGTTCACCAGATAATCAATCCTTCCAAAATCCTCATAGATTTTTTCTGCGACTTCTGCACATTGCTCGTTGGATGTAACATCGCACCTGTAGAATTTTGCCCTGTAACCACTTTTTTTAAGCTCTCTTTCACTTGTGTATCCTCTTTCTTCATTTATATCCAGAAGCGCCACAGTGGCATCAGCTTCAGCCAGTCTTTTGGCAATGCCAAAACCTATTCCCGATGCTGCTCCAGTGACGACAACAACTTTTTCTTTGAGGGATATCAATTTTTCCAAATTTTCCACCATAATTTTTTCACCTCCGTCATTTTACTGGAAATGTGGACAATGATAAATTAAATTGTCATGACTTATTTATAGTTTTCGAGTGTGTAATATGTAAATTATTCATAAAAGGGTTAAGAATGAAGAGAAAAAAGGGAAGTGATAAAAAATTCATCCACGTTTACCGAAAAAATTAAATATGACGGATAATATCTTCATTAG
>JAGHBQ010000171.1 GCA_021160945.1 Thermoplasmata archaeon | reverse complement strand
GTTTTGCTAGGGTAAATCATCCTCAGACTAATGGTAAAATTGAAAGATTTTATGGTACTCTGCAATCTAAACTACTGGGCTCGGCTCTGGAGGTGTTTCACAATTCGTGAATGATTTCCGGATACCACGCTCTTTATTTCTGTAAGAAATTTTTAAATACATCTCTCTAATCAATTCTTATGGATGTGGTGAAAGCCCATGTTTACTTCTCAGGGCATGTGCAGGGAGTATTTTTCCGAGCATTCACAAGAGAGAATGCCATAAAACTGGGCGTTAATGGCTGGGTTCGTAACCTCCCAGATGGACGCGTGGAGGCAGTATTCGAGGGTCCAAGAGATAAGGTCGAGAAGCTCATCTATCTCTGCAGATATAGACATCCCTACGCCAGAGTGGATGAGGTAAAAATAGAATACGGTGAGCCTGAAGGATTTCAGAATTTCAGGGTGAGGTACTGATGATCACCCTTACCACTGATTTTGGATATCAGGATCACTATGTGGCTGTGATGAAGGCAGTGATATTATCTATAAATCCCAATGCCAAGGTAGTGGATATAACTCATGGAGTTAGAAAGCACGATATCAGGCACGCAGCGTATATTCTCAAAAGTATTCTTCCATACTTTCCCAATGCAGTGCATGTTTTTGTGATTGACCCAGGAGTTGGTACATCACGTAGATGCATTGCTGCAAAACTCGAGAGCGGATGGTTTATGGGTCCCGATAATGGAATTCTGACTCTTGTGCAGAAAAAAGTGAAGGAAATTTATGAAATAGAAATAAGGGGAAAGAGTACCACATTTCATGGTCGTGATATTTTTGCTCCTGCCGCTGCAAGAATAGATATGGGAGACCTCGGATTCCTCAGGAAATTGAAAGATTTTATAAGATTTCCATACCAAGAAGCAAGAAAATATGGAAACAAGATATATGGAGAGATTATCCATATAGATCACTTTGGTAATATCATTACTAATATTCCACGAGAGGTGGTGGGCTCCCCAAAATATGTGATTCTCAACGGTAGAAAGCTGAGATTTCTTCCGGCCTACGGCTTTGCAGAGAAGAATGAGCTCATTGCACTCATAAATAGCGAGGGGCTCCTAGAGTTTGGAGTAAATATGGGTTCAGCGTTCTCATCTTTAAATCTTAAACCCGGGGATAAAATAGAAATCATTGTGGATTAACTTCTCTATCTTCAAGGACCTCGGCGCTTTTCAAAAATCTAGAAGCCTCCTCCTCGTACATCTTATATTTCTCGTAGTATTCTGCAGCCTTTGCCTTGTACTCGGCCATTTTCTCAACAACCTCTGCCTGTTTTTCCCTGAGAGCACTTATATGAGAGTGCACTGATGATATCTTAGTTTGCAATTTTGCAATTTTTGCTCTAAGACTCTCTGCCTTTTTGAGTGTGGGGGAAGAGTTAAGGATATCTTGATATGCTTCAATCTTTCTTTTTAATTCCTTAATTTTCTCCTTTTCTATATTTTCTCTATCCTTATATTTAGCCTTTTCTGCCTGATACCGGGCCACCTTTTGCATCTCTCTTTTATATTTGCTGTAAAAAATCGCCGCTTTTTTTTTGAATTCGGCTGCTTTTTTTCTCAGCTTTGCAGCCTCTTTAAATCTTTCCAGCCTGTCTTTTTCTTCGTATGCTTCCTTTCTTGTCTGAGCCTTTATTTCTTCATAGGCAGCCTCTCTTTCATGCTCCTCCTCAAAAAGTTTTTCGTATCTTTTTTTCTTCTCCTCTTCATTCATTGCCTCACCTTTAATAAAGATATATAGATAAATATAGATAAATGTTGCGATAAGAAGGGGGCTGACGCCCCTTTCTAAACCCCTCCCTTCTTTTGGGAGTAAAGCACCTTTTTTAAAGGGGCTTGGGGACACCTATGCTGCACCCTCTTTTAAGAACTTGCTCGTAACTGGCGTTACTCATAACTAGTTTTACTCGTTTTTCCTCTCTGCACTTACTCTCAGAAAGAATTAAAAAGTGTGATTGTATAGACCTTTTGTGGGTTTCTACGAGGATATAGCAGAGGTATTTCGTCAAGGTAAGATAAGGAATAAGGAGGATTTGGAAAGATGGAAGAGTAGTATCGCTAAGAGATATGGTATGGCAAATCCCAGAAATTCAGAGATACTTAAAAATTTACCTGAAGATCTTGTAAAAAAGTATAAACATATCCTTGTGAAAAAGCCATCGAGAACATTGAGTGGGGTTGCCATTGTAGCCATAATGACCTCGCCCTTTCCATGCCCTCACGGGAAATGCATTTACTGTCCTGGTGGCCCGGAGAGAGGTACGGCTCAAAGTTACACAGGACATGAACCTGCGGCTTTAAGAGCTGCACAATACAATTTTGACCCATACGAGCAGACCAAAGCAAGGATAGAACAACTCAACGCAATAGGCCATCCAACGGACAAAATAGATCTGATAATAATGGGTGGTACCTTTACAGCAAGACCACAGAGCTACCAAGAATGGTTTGTAAAACGTGCCTTTGATGCCATGAATGGTGTCAACGCTCATGACTTGAACGAGGCGCAACTTTTAAATGAATCTGCAAAAAACAGGTGCATCGGACTAACAGTGGAAACACGGCCAGATTGGTTTATGGAAAGGGAGATAGATTTCTCTCTCAAGCTTGGGGCAACCAGAGTGGAGCTTGGAATTCAGACAGTGTACGACGATATTCTTGATTTTGTTAAGCGTGGTCATCATGTAGAGGAGAGCATAAAATCAACACGTCTTGCTAAAGATGCCGGGTTCAAGATTAATTACCACATGATGCCTGGTCTCCCAGGGAGTTCTCCAGAGAAGGATTTTGAAGCATTTCGCATGATATTTGAAAATGAAAATTTCAGGCCTGATATGCTGAAGATATACCCTACACTTGTGGTGAAGGGGACAGAACTCTATGATATGTGGAGACGTGGAGAATACAAGCCATACGATCTCGAGGAAATGGTCGAACTTCTTGTTAAGGTGATAAGCATTGTTCCACAGTGGGTCCGAATTCAGAGAATTCAGAGAGACATACCGGCAAAGTTTATAGAAGCAGGAGTAAAAAGAGGAGATCTCCGTGCTCTGGTGATGAAAGTTATGAAGGAGAGAGGAATAAGATGTCCGGAGATAAGATGCAGGGAAGTTGGGAGAAAGGGAGGAGATAAATTCGAGATGATACGCAGAGATTATAAAGCATCCTTAGGAAGGGAAGTTTTCCTATCGTATGAAGACGAGGTTCATGATTCAATAGCTGCATATCTGCGATTGAGATTACCAAGTATATATGCGCATCGTCCAGAGATGATAGATGCAGCTATCGTTAGAGAAGTAAAGGTCTTTGGGATGGAGGTCCCTGTGGGTAAGAGAAAAGAGAATGCATGGCAGCATCGAGGCTTCGGTAAGAAGCTGATGGAAGAGGCTGAAAGAATCGCCAGGGAAGAGTGGGGGGTCAGCAAATTGGTTGTGATAAGCGGTGTTGGGGTGCGCAATTATTATCGTAAATTAGGTTATGAGAGACTCGGACCCTATATGGCTAAAAAATTATAAATAAAGTTAATGGTTAAATTTCTTCAAAGCTTTGAGAAGCTCCTCGTGTTCCTCAGCATATTCTTCTATGGGTATCCCCTTCATCTTTGCCTCAAGGGCTTGACGCATCGCCATTGCGCCCTTTCTCGTACCATCAGGATGTCCATGTACGCCACCACCCGCCTGTATAACTATATCATGACCCAGAATATCTATCACTGCCGATACATGTCCTGGATGCAATCCTCCGGAGGCTACTGCGAGAACAGGCTTAATACCATACCAGTTCTGTTCAAATCTCTTTCTTGTAGAGGGAACTTTCTGAAGCTGAATTTCCTCCCTTATCGAGCTTATTTCCTCAGCGCCTCCCTCCATTTTACCAACTGCAGTGCCAATATGTAAATTATCCACACCCAAAAGTCTGTATATCTTGGATAGTGTGAGCATGTTTATTCCATGCTGCGGATTTCTTGTTATGGCGGCATGCATTGCCCTGTGTGCATGAATCGCAGTCTTGAAACCCTCCATTCGGAAGCTCTGAAGCGCAGAGAAGCCTACAATGACCACATCTATCATTACAAACTCATTACCCATATCCTCTACAAGCTCGGCACGACGGAGCATCTCTCTGTAAGGCGCGGTTATATTTACCAGGTATATTTTCTTCTCTCCCGTTTCCTCCTCCGCGAGATCTTTTTTCTCCAAGGTAAGAGCTAATCGATCTTCAAAGGGATTAAAATCCTGCGACGCAAGATTTTCATCGTCTTTTACAATATCAAGACCACCAACCCAAGCTTCATAGGCAACATCAGCATGTATCTTTGTGGGCAAACCTATTTTTGGTTTTATTAGCGTGCCAAGAAATGGACGGTCTCGAACCTTTGTAATTTTCCTAACCCCTTTCACACCGTATTGTGGACCAAGATAGGAAGATATTAGATCTTTGGGAAATCTAATATCCATAATTCTTAAATTTTTTATGCTCTTCATTCCAAAGATATTCCCTGCAATACTGGCCAATATGGCAGGCATGTTCTCTAACTCGAAAAGCTTAAGTGGATATGCCACCTTTACTGTATTACTTTTTTCATCAATTTCATATACTCTGGCTCTGAGTTTCTCCCATATATCGGGTAAAAGAGTTTTTAACGTCGTCCAGGTTCCTATGGAAGATTCTTCCGCAATTTTATCAGCAGAGTATTTGAGATCCTTTCCTTCTGGAGGCTCCAC